>DATLII010000310.1:0-4881 GCA_035539495.1 Dongiaceae bacterium | reverse complement strand
CCTATACTCTGCCCATGCTCACTTGCACAGGAAGCTACTCTTGCCAGCGAAGTTCAGCACTGCCAGGTTGACTGGCGTTCCCGAAACCCTGCTGATTCCCCTTTATGCCCGCGGCTGGAAACCAGCCGCGACAACGCCATCTTCCGTGATCCCAAAGCCGTGGAGATGGTGAACCGCATTGAATACGACTTCAGCAAGTTCGACACGGATACACCCACGACGCTGGGCATTGCCATCCGCTCCCGCATCATCGACGACATGGCGCGTGCCTACATCGAACAGCATCCAGATTGCGTGGTCATCAATATCGCCGCTGGCCTGGACGCGCGCTATTACCGGATCGATAACGGCCAGTTGCGCTGGTATGAGTTGGATCTGCCTGAAGCCATCGAGCTGCGCCGGCACTTCTTCCAGGAAAGCGAGCGCCATCACTTCATTGCGGCCAACGCTCTTGATGCTGCCTGGCTCGACCAGATCGAGCCGTCACAGCACACGCTGGTGATCATCGAAGGGCTGCTGATGTACTTTGACGAAGCCGATGTACGGTTCCTATTGACGCTGCTCGCCGATCGCCGTCCCGGATGTGAACAATTGATTGAGGTGCTGGGACACTCGCAGGCGCAGCGCACCGAGAGCAACGATATGGTGAACAAAACCAATGCAGCCTTCAAATGGGGAATCCGCAACGCGGCCGACATTGGGCAGTGGCATCCCTCGCTGGCGTACGTCAAGGACGAATCCATTTATGATCGTCACGAAGATCGCTGGCTCCAGCTTCCCTACCAATGGCCTGCGCCGTTAGCCAAGCTACGCAACACAGCTAACCGGATCGTGCATTTGCGCGCAGCTCACAGCACCGATGAATGAAATAACGTACCGAAGATACGAATACCGGCGTCAATAAAACCGATCCAGCAGATATTCTTTGCCTTGCTTGCGTCGGTCCCAGCGGGATTTAAGATCGTTCAGTTTTTTGTCTTGTGGATCTATCTTCAGTCCCATGGCAATCAGCTTGGCTGATGTGTCCATGTCTCTGCTTTTGAAATGCTTCTTTCCCACTTTGAAGAAGGCATCGGCGAAGTGCGCGTTGGCGGAACGGATCGTTGGGTCGCGGGGAAAATATCGCAGCATGTACATGTAAGCCGAATAGGCCTGACTGAGACCTTCTGCATTTAACGCATCGGGGTTCTGCTGCATCAGGCTATTCCAGCGATTCAGATCTTTCTGCGCGACAATATAGCGCTGACGTTCGACGCTGGTCTGCCTGACACGAATCGGTTGGTCGAACTGCGCGTTCAACTGGTGTTGGCGCACCAAGGTTTTGGCTTGTCCCAGCAACTTGAATGCTTTTTCCGGGTTTTCATTTTTCAGCGCCCGATCAATCGTGCTCAGATAGGTCGTCACAACGCGGATTTGGCTGTCATCGATTTGCTGTAACAGGCCCTCGTCCAGATGATGCCAGGTCACAATGTTTCTGGCGCGATCGACATATTGCTGGGCCTTGGTCGGACTACCTTTTGTCAGTGCGATATCAGTCAGCTCCAGATATTTCGTCACGATGGAGCGAATCCCTTCACTTGCTGCCTGGTTTTCGGGATCCATTGTCAGCACTTCAAGCAATATCTCATACGCATTCGCTTGGACAGGTTGCATCAACCTCAATTCCTGCAGCGCCGTGTCGGCTTGCGTCAGCAATTCGGTAATCCGATGCGCGGATGCCGACAATTCGGGTTGGACTGATAGCGCTGCGGGCGCGGTGATCTCAGCGGCGCTGATGGGCTCGGCTTTCGGGATGGGAATGGGCGCGCTGATGTGCAGGGGCTCGGTCCATGCCGGGTTGGTGTTTGCAGTTTCAACACTGCCATAGGAAGCATGAGTCAGCGGCGCTGAGGGAGGCGTGAATGAAATCAAGCTGGGCTGGTGAGGGCTGGCCAGAACAGCAAACACCAGAATGAAGCCCGCGGACAGAATCGCGGTGCCGGTGGAATGCCGTGGCTGATTGCGTTCGTGTGGATCGCTGGCTTGCGCCACGGGGATCAGGTCATGCGTAGGTACCGATTGCAGTTCCAGGTCCTGCGGCGTGGGAATCGGCACCAGATTCGGCTGCGAATCAAGCTGCAGTGCGGTCGGCGAGGCAATCAATGTCAGGGCTGACGCGACCAACGTCTTTTCGTTTTGCAGCGGCGTCAGTCCGCGTGCTACCAGTGAGACCACTGCGCTCGGCTGCTTTTTAAAGTGCCGTAACTGCAAATGCCTGACGCCAGCGATGCGTTGCAAGGGCGCCAACAATTCCATTTCTTTTTTCTGCTGGCCGGAAACTGCGACATGTTGCTCCAGTGCCTGCGCCACTTCGGCCATGTTCTGATAACGGTCGGCTGGGTCTTTTGCCAGCATTTTTTCCAGCATGGGTTGCAGGTGAGAAAAACGGGCCGGCACTGCTGGCACTGGATCGTTGATGTGCTTGATGGCAACTGCGATGGGAGACTCGGCGGAGTACAGTTGTTTCCCGGCGAGGATTTCATAAATGACAGCGCCAAGGCTGTAGATATCAGTGCGGGCATCCGTTTTCGCCGCTCTCGCCTGTTCGGGACTCATGTAACGCGGTGATCCGACCAAGGTTCCGCTGGATGTCGCGTTGATCTGAACGGCATCCACCAGTTTGGCAATCCCGAAATCGGTCAGCACCGCAGTCCCGTCGGCCCGGAACAGGATGTTTTCTGGTTTGATGTCGCGATGAATATAGGACCGTGCGTGAACATAGTTCAGGGCGTCCACAATCTGGTAAATGACGCGCCATCCAAACTCTGGTTCAACCCCATCCCTTAAGCGGCCTTTGAAATCCCCATTCGGTAGATATTCCATGGACAGATAGTGGTAGTCCATAAAATGGCCAACATCATAGACCGGCACAATATTGTGATGATTCATGCTGGCCGTGATTTTGGCTTCCCGCACAAAACGTTCAGCAAACGTGGGATCGTCCGCCAGCTGCGGTGACATGATCTTTAAGGCAATTTGGCGCTCCAGATTATGCTGGATGGCAAGATAGACCGTTGCCATGCCGCCTTTGCGAATTTCTCTGATAATGGTGTAGCCGGGAATATTCACGTCCATGCTGAATCTCCTGCCAACATCCCCTGTCCATTGCCGTTATTCGGAGTGGCTGCGTGTTAAGAATAATTGCCGAAATATCGGCGTTGTCCACTCTCCTTTTCGTGTGTCGTTATCGGATTGCTTCTATTTTGTTCGTCTGCAAAGCGACTGTTCATTTGGTGCGCTAACGCACCGTGGCATTGCTCGATTCAAGTGATTCAAAAGCAAGATGCCGCCGTCCTGCATGGGTCGTGGCCATAATCTCAATCCGCAGCGACCTCAATCCGCAGTAGCGACCTGAATTCCGTCCCACGCCACTTGCGCCAACCAGTCGATTTGCTCCTCGGTGATCACATAAGGCGGCATGAAGTAGACCACGCTACCCAAAGGCCGCAGCAGGGCGCCCTTTTCCAAGGCATGACGGTACACCCGCAGGCCGCGCCGTTCCTGCCAGGGGTAGGGTGCGCGGGTGGCTTTGTCCTGCACCATCTCGATGGCCAGGATCATGCCGGTCTGGCGCACGTCCGCCACTTGAGGATGGTCACGGAAATGAGCGGTGGCCTGTTGCAAGCGCTGGATCAGTTTCTGGTTGGCGTTGATCACGTCGTCGTCGCGGAAGATGGCCAGGGTGGCCAGGGCAGCGGCACAGGCCAGCGGATTGCCCGTGTAGGAATGGGAATGCAGGAAACCACGCAGGCTGGCGTAGTCGTCGTAGAACATGTTGTAGATGGTATCGGTGGTGAGCACCGCGCACAGGGGCAGGTAGCCGCCGGTGAGGCCTTTCGACAGGCAGAGGAAATCCGGCACGATGTCGGCCTGCTCACAGGCGAACAGTGTGCCCGTGCGGCCGAAGCCCACCGCGATCTCGTCGGCAATCAGGTGCACCTGGTAGCGGTCGCAAAGTTGGCGGGCTTTCTCCAGATAGGCCGGGTGGTACATGCGCATGCTGCCAGCACACTGCACCAAGGGCTCGAGGATCAGGGCGCAGATCTCGTCGCCGTGGTTAGCCAGGATCTCCTCCAACCCCGCTGCCGCGCGCAGAGCGCAATCCCTGGCGCTTTCCCCAGGCTCCGCCAGGTAGGCATCCGGGCTGGGGGCCGTGAAGGTGGTCATCAACAGGGGTTGGTAGGTGTGCTTGTACAGATCCACGTTGCCCACCGCCAGCGCCGCCAGGGTTTCGCCGTGGTAACTGTTGGCCAGGGTGACGAACTTGGTTTTGCGGGTGCGGGCCGGGTCATCGCCGGACTTGTTCAGCCAATAGTGAAAGCTCATTTTCAGCGCCACTTCGACGCCCGACGAGCCATTGTCGGCATAGAACACGCGGGTGAGCGGGTCCGGCGTAATCGCCACCAGTTGCTCCGACAGCGCCACCACCGGTTCATGGGTGAAGCCCGCCAGAATCACATGTTCCAACTGGTCCACCTGCTGTTTCACGCGGGCGTTGATGCGGGGATTGGCGTGGCCGAACAGGTTCACCCACCAGGAACTGACCGCATCCAGATAACGCTTGCCGTTGAAATCCTCCAGCCAGATGCCTTCACCGCGCTTGATCGGGATCAGCGGCAGGGATTCGTGATCCTTCATCTGGGTGCAGGGGTGCCAGAGCACGGACAGGTCGCGCCGGATCAGATCGTCGTTCAGGTTCATGGAGGGCCACCGCGGGCAAACTGGGAATGATGCGCTGATGATAGTGTGGAGTGGGCGGTGGGGGAACCGTTGGCGACGTTGAAGCAAGCAGCCCCTTAAGCCCAACGTTTTAATTGTCCCCTGTCAGGCGCAAACCAGGAC
>DATLII010000309.1:0-2923 GCA_035539495.1 Dongiaceae bacterium | reverse complement strand
ATCCTGGATATCGCGGCGAAGAGACTCTAGCTTCCACACCGTTGGCAGAACTGTATTTGGCGGAGGGTTCGCAGGTCCAGCTGTCCGATAGCGCAGCGGGACGCACCGCCATTGCTCAAGCGCTGGAAGAATGGAAACTGTTGGTAGCGGCTGCTTTGTCAGGCCTGTCGCGGGAAGCCGTGCAACTGGCTGCTGCCTATGCGTGCGAACGCGTGGCATTTGGCCAACCGATCGGCACCTATCAAGCAATTTCTCACCCGCTGGCGGACCGCATCACCGATATCGATGGCGGCAAATATTTCGTCTGGAAAGCCATTCACGATTGTGCTGGCACCGAGTCCGATGCTGGCGCCCAGATTTCCCTGGCGCTGTGGTGGATTGCCAGAACCGCAAGTCTGGCGGTTGCGGACTCCCTCCACGTCTTCGGCGGTTATGGTCTGACGACCGAGTACGACATTCACCTCTTCAACCTGCGCGCAAAAGACTGGGGCTTGATCCTGGGAGATCCAGCGCGTCTGCTGGAAGAAGGCGGCCGTCGTCTTTACGCTGGCGAAAAAGTGGAGCTGCCGGATGTCGGCGAAGTTTCCATTGAATTCGATCTGGGTGATCAGGCCCGTGAAATGGCGTCCGAGCTGGATGCATTCTTCACACGCACATTGACGCCCGAGCTGAAAGCAAAAGCGCACTACTCGTTTGATGGTTTCGACGCCGGCGTTCACCGCAAACTGGCAGAAGCCAAATTGCTGTTCCCCGACTGGCCGGTTGAATACGGTGGCCGCGCCGCACCGCCTTATGCCATGAGTGCGCTGTCCCATGTATGGGAAGAGCATCACTGGAGCCATCACGCCGTGGGCACCACCTCGATGGTCGGCACCATGATTCGTCGTTTCGGCAGCGATGAATTGAAGCGTGACGTGCTGACCAAAATCGTCAACGGCGAAGCGATTTGTAGCCTGGGTTACTCCGAACCCCATTGCGGATCAGACGTGTTCGCGGCCAAAACCCGCGCCACTCGCGACGGCGATGGCTGGCGCATCGATGGCTCGAAAATGTTTACCAGCGGCGCGAACATTGCGCAGTACGTCATCATGCTGACCCGCACCAACACGGATGCTCCCAAGCACAAGGGACTCACGATGTTCATCGTTCCCCTGAATGCGCCGGGCGTTGAAGTGCAGCCGGTTTATACCTTCCAGGAAGAACGCACCAACATTACTTACTACGAAGGCGTGAAAGTGCCGGACAGCTACCGCCTGGGTGACGTGGACGCGGGCTTGAAAGTCATGGCGGCGGGACTGGAACTCGAACACGGTGGCGGCAGTTTTGCCGGGCACCAGCGTGCCATGGTGGATGCCGCCGCAGAGCTGTGCCGCGAAATCAAGTATCGCGGCCGCCCGCTGATCGAAGATCCGCAGGCACAAAAACGCCTGGCCAAATCGATGGCGCACTTCTATCTGACCGAAATGATTTCTCGGCGTTCGCTGTGGTCTGCCGTTGAGAAGCTGCCCAATCTGGGTTACGGCCCGATGGCCAAAATGTTCTCGTCAGAAAAATTCCTGGAAGACGCATCTGATCTGCTGGATCTGACCGCGCCCTATTCCCTGTCGAAACGGGAAGGTGCTGCTGGCCTGCTTAACCTCAGTTATCGTCATGCTCAAGGCACCACGATTTATGGCGGAACCAGCGAAATTCACCGCAGCATGATCGCCGAGCGGGCGCTGGGCCTGCCACGCAGCCGGGCCTAACAGCTAAACGAATTGCCAGGATCAGTTCCCAATGGAATTTGAGTGGAATAAAGAACAGAAAGACTTCCGCGCGCAAGTGCGTGATTTTCTGGCGACCCATTTGCCGGATAACTGGGAAAGCATTGCGCACGGCCCGGGCTCGCATTCGCAAAGCGAATTCTCCAAGCAGTTCTGCGGAAAATTGGCGGAAGCCGGCTTGCTGGTTCCACATTGGCCGGAACGCTGGGGCGGACGTAACGCGGACGCCTGGTCGTCTTTCATTTTGGCGGAAGAAATGTGGGCTGCGGGCGAACCCCGCGGCGGCCAGTACATGAACGTCAACTGGATCGGCCCTACGCTGATGCGTTTTGGTACCGAAGCGCAGCAGGCGCGCTACATTCCACCGATGGCGCAAGGACAAACCATCTGGTGTCAGGGTTTTTCGGAGCCTGAAGCCGGTTCTGATCTGGCATCGCTGCGTACAAAAGCAGTGAAGCAGGACGACCACTTCATTATCAACGGCCAAAAAATCTGGACGTCCTATGCCGGCGATGCGGAAACCTGTTTTCTGTTAGCGCGAACCGGAAGCGGCAAAAATGGCATCTCCATTTTCCTGGTGCCCATGGATACGCCAGGCATTACCGTGGTGGAAATTCCCAGCCTGATCGGCGAAGGTGATATTCACGAAGTGTTCTTCGAAGACGTCAAAGTGCCGGCCAGTGCGATGCTGGGCGCTGAAGGACAAGCCTGGGAAATCGTGCGCATTTCCTTGTCTCTGGAGCGAGTCGGCATTCCGCGCTTTGCCTTGGCCTCGCGCATGTTGTACCGCGCAGTTACCACGCTGAAGCAAAACGGCCGCTTCCATCAGGGCGCCGTGGAGCAGGCTGCACGCGCGAAAGCAGCATGTGAAGCCGCCCGTCTTTTCAGTTACGAAATCATCGATCAGCGTCAGAAAGGCATCACAGCCGGTCCGGAAGCCAGCGTAGCGCGCGCCGCCACTGTTAATGCAGAACGGTCGTTCGCTGAGTTTGTCGTCGAGCATTTGCCGGAATCACTGGCGGGTGGCGATCCGCTGCTGCTGGCACATCATCAACGGGGCATCGTAGCCGGCATCGCCTCAGGCGCGGCCGAGATTCAATTGAATCTGATTGCGACCCAAGTACTGCAGTTGCCCAGGGAGCCACGCTGATGGATTTCGC
>DATLII010000308.1:0-8475 GCA_035539495.1 Dongiaceae bacterium | reverse complement strand
GTCACACCGGACTGGCCTGTTGCGATCAGCATGCAGGAATCGTTGGTGGAGGTGTCGCCATCGATAGTGATGGCATTGAACGATTCGTCCGTCGCCTCTTTTGCCAGCCGCTGCAATAACGCCGGCGCAATAGCGGCATCGGTAGCGACATAGCCCAGCATCGTGGCCATATTGGGTTTGATCATGCCGGCGCCTTTGGAAATGCCCGTGATCGTCACCGTTTCGCCTTCCAATTGCAGTTGCACCGACACACCTTTAGGCCGCGTATCCGTGGTCATAATGCCGTGCGCCGCTTCGTGCCAACCGTCTTCCGACAACGCATCAAGACAGGCCGGAACGCCGTTGACGATGCGATCCACCGGCAAGGTTTCCCCAATCACACCAGTAGAAAACGGAAACACCTGCGTGCGAGCGACAGAAGCCTGCCCAGCCAGCGCATCACACACCGCTAGCGCATTCTGCATGCCACGTTCGCCGGTGCCTGCATTGGCATAACCGGTGTTGGTGATCAGATAGGTTTTCTGTTCGCAGAATCCCGCGATTTGCTTCAAGTGATCCTTGCAGATATGCACGGGCGCGGCGCAAAAAGCATTCAGCGTGAACACACCGGCGATGGAACTACCCGCAGAAGCCTCCATCACCACCAGATCACGTCGGTTCGCCTTTTTAACACCGGCTTGAGTGGTGCCCAAGCGAAAGCCCTTCACCGGGTGCAGCGTGCCAAAGGTTTCTTTTCCAACCGCCATGATCGTTCTCCTTATTTGCAGGTTCGCCCAAAAAATTGCTGACTAATTCGCGTGAATAAAAAAGGGGCTTGAATAAGCCCCTTCGTGGTATCCGTGCTGTGGTTACTCGACCTGTCCGTGACAGTGCTTGTACTTTTTGCCGGATCCGCAGGGGCAGGGCTCGTTACGACCCACCTTTCGCTCGGTTCGCTGGAACGGGGCCTGAGTATCATCGTCCTCGCCTTCCGGCTTTTCTTCCTGCAAGCCCGATGCGCTGGCATGTTGCAGCTTGATGTCACGCTCTGCCGCTTCCCGACGCTGCCGCTCCAGCTCGTCCACTTCTTCCTGCCGCCGCAACTCTACGGTGGACAGAATGCGGATAACTTCCAGCTTGACGTTTTCCAGGAAGGTCTGGAACAGCTCGAACGCCTCGCGCTTGTATTCCTGTTTCGGGTTTTTCTGCGCATAGCCGCGCAGGTGAATGCCCTGACGCAGGTGATCCATATTGGCCAGATGCTCTTTCCACAGGCGATCCACGGTAGCCAGCATCACATGCTTCTCCAACTGGCGCATTACCTGCTTCTCGTCGCCCAGCGCTGCTTCTTTCGCCGCGTAAGCTTCGTTCAGCACCTGCAGAATCTTCTGCCGCAGCGGTTCTTCATGCAGGCTCTTATCTTCCGCCATCCACTGACGCACCGGCATGTGGGCGCGGAAATCAGTTTCCAGCGCACGCTCCAAGCCTTCCAGATCCCACTGCTCTTCCATGCTCTGCGGCGGGATATAGCCGGTGATGAATTCATTCACTACATCGGCACGAATCGCGCTGATGTTTTCGGAAATATCGTCGGCGTGCAGAATGTCGTTGCGCTGCTCGTACACCACGCGACGCTGATCGTTGGCCACGTCGTCGTATTCCAGCAGGGATTTACGAATATCGAAGTTGCGGCCTTCCACTTTCTTCTGCGCGTTTTCGATAGAGCGGGTCACCCAGCGATGCTCAATGGCTTCGCCACGCTCCATACCCAAGGTTTGCATCAGACCTTTCACGCGATCCGACGCGAAAATCCGCATCAAGTTATCTTCCAGCGACAGATAGAAACGGGACGATCCCGGATCGCCCTGACGACCAGCACGGCCGCGCAGCTGGTTGTCTATCCGGCGGGATTCGTGTCGCTCGGTACCGATGATATGTAGACCACCCGCTTCCAGCACCTTGGCATGGCGCTCTTCCCACGCAGCTTTGATCTCGGCAACCTTCTCCGGAGTAGTCGGATCCAGCGCTTGCGCCTCAACGTTCCAGTTACCGCCCAGCAGAATGTCAGTACCGCGGCCCGCCATGTTGGTAGCGATCGTCACTGCACCCGGCTGACCAGCCTGGGCAATGATTTCTGCTTCCTGGGCGTGGAATTTCGCGTTCAACACCTTGTGCGCGATTTTCTGCTTCTTCAGCAGATTCGACAGGTATTCCGACGTTTCGATGGAGGCAGTACCTACCAGCGCCGGGCGCCCAGCCTCAATACACTGTTTGATGTCTTCAATGATGGCTTCGTATTTTTCCTCGGCCGTCATGTAGATCAGATCGTTGTGATCCTTGCGAACCATTGGCCGGTTGGTGGGAATCACCACCACGTCCAAACCGTAAATCTGGTGGAACTCGAACGCCTCAGTGTCGGCGGTGCCGGTCATACCCGACAATTTGCGATACAGGCGGAAATAGTTCTGGAACGTGGTGGACGCCAGCGTCTGATTCTCCGACTGGATCTTCACGCCCTCCTTCGCTTCCACCGCCTGGTGAATGCCGTCGGACCAGCGCCGGCCCGGCATGGTGCGACCGGTGTGTTCATCCACAATCACGATTTGGCCGTTCTGAACGATATATTCCACGTCGCGATGGAACAGCACGTGCGCTTTCAGCGCTGCATGCACGTGGTGCAGCAGGTTGAGATTGTTGGCCGCATACAGGCTGTCGCCTTCGCCCAACAAGCGACTTTCGGACAGCAACTCTTCGATATAGACGTGACCTTCCTCGGTCAATTCCACCTGACGGTTCTTCTCGTCCACAGTGTAATGGCCGGTTTTTTCCTCGCCTTCCTCATAACCACGTTTGAGTTTGGGGATCAGCAGATTGATGCGCTTATACAGCTCGGAGCTATCTTCGCTGGGGCCGGAGATGATCAGCGGCGTGCGAGCTTCGTCGATCAGGATGGAGTCCACTTCGTCCACGACCGCATACGCCAGCGGGCCTTGAACGCGATCCTGCAACGTGAACGCCATGTTGTCGCGCAGGTAATCGAAGCCGAATTCGTTGTTGGTACCGTAGGTAATATCGGATGCGTAGGCAGCTCGCTTCAGCTCCGGCGGCTGCTGCGACAGGATCACGCCTACTGTCAGTCCCAGGAATTCATACAACGGACGCATCCAGTCGGCGTCGCGCTGGGCCAGGTAATCGTTCACGGTCACCACGTGCACGCCCTGACCAGGCAGCGCATTCAAATAGACCGGCAGGGTTGCGGTCAGGGTTTTACCCTCACCGGTGCGCATCTCTGCGATACGCCCCTCATGCAGTGTCATGCCACCGATCATCTGGGCATCGAAATGGCGCATGCCCATCACCCGCCGGCCGGCCTCACGCACCACGGCGAAAGCCTCCGGCAGCAGTGCATTCAACTCTTCACCTTTTTCCAGCCTCTGGCGGAATTCTGCGGTTTTTCCCTTCAAGGCCTCGTCGGACAATGTTTGCAGGCCAGCTTCAAGCTCACCGATGCGCGCGACCAGCTTGGCCATTCGCTTGAGTTCGCGCTCATTCTTGCTACCGAAAATCTTGCGTAACACTGGTCCAAGCATAAGTGATCACTTCTGTTCAAAGGCTGGGTTTCCCGCCGGGTAAAGGAAAGGGGTCTTACCCGATAAGACAGGGAACGGCTGTGAAGGTGGCAATTCTAACGTTATTTTCCCTGAGGGATAAAGCAATTACGCGCCCGATTGGAGAAAGGGCGCACGCTTGCGGTGCAGCAGGGTTTAGCCCTGATTGCGATTGATGTAGCGGGAGGGATTCACAGCCTTGCCGTTGAGGCGGACTTCGAAGTGGACATGGGGCCCGGTGGAGCGACCGGAGCTACCGATCCGACCCAGCGGCTGCCCTTTTTTGACGATATCGCCTACTTTAACCAGCAGTTCCTTGGCATGAGCATAACGCGTGGTATAGCCACCACCGTGGCTGACTTCCACCACGCGACCATATCCTTTGCGAGTGCCAGCCGAAGTCACCATACCGGCGGCCACCGACTTGAACTCGGTGCCAGCTTTGCCAGCCAGATCCACGCCCTCATGCCAGGACAGGCGACCTGTAAAAGGATCTGCGCGACGTCCAAACGGCGAGGACAACCAACCGTGATCCAGCGGGCTGCCCGTCAGGTCCGCCTGCTCCTGCAGCTTGCGATTCGCCAACAAGGATTCCAGCACTTCCAGCTGCTGCTCGCGCTTGTCGATATCCATTGAAAGGCGATCCAGCTCATCCAGGAAGCTCGGCCTTTCATAGGCCTGACCCAATTCCTGCTCTGGACCACCCATCCCCGGCGGACGGGAAAAATCAAACTCACCACCATCGAGCCGGGCCATTCCCACCAAACGTTCACCCAGTGCATCCAATCGCACCAGACGAGCCTGCAATTCAGCCATGCGCACAGTCATCGCTGTCAGCTGTTCTTCCGCATTTTGCTTAGCCCGGCCGACCTGCGCTGCCTGCTCGGCCGTATCACGCTGCAGCAGTTCAGCTGCAGTGACTTCGATCCCGCGCTCATTCCACCAGATACCCGCCATCGCGCCTGCTGCGCCGGTGGCCAGCAGGAATGCGAGAGCCATCATCATCAGAGGCAGGGCCCGCAGACGCAAAGTACGGGAATGTCCTGTTTTGGCATCAAATAGGATAATATTCATCAGGATCACTCTTCAGCCAATGGCAGCAAATGGGCTGCGACACCTGCACCCATCATGCCCGTAGGCGGAATCGACGAATGCAAGAACCCAACATCAAAAACGTGCAGGATCTGCTGCAGCAAAACCGGGAGGTTAACAACCTTTCCCGCCAAGCCGGACAATTGCAGGCACTGCAACGTGCTCTCTGTCTCGTCCTGCCGACGATGCTGACCGATTACTGTCGAGTCAGACGTTTCGACGGCCGTACGCTGTATCTGGATGTTGCTACCGGCGCGGTAGCAACTCAGCTTCGATTCATCCAGCCTCAGCTGGTTCCCAAACTGCGCAACATCTCGTTATTCAGCACGCTGGACCACATCAACGTGCGAGTGCACAACCCAGCGACATCTACCCGAAAAAAACAGCAGCGCAAAGCAAAGGCTGTTTCGGCGGAGAACTGTCAGTTGCTGGAGGACACAGCATGCGGCATTGACGATACCGCTCTGGCGGAATCGCTGCGCACACTGGCGAGCACCTTGAAAGGACTATGACAAATCTGGAGGGGATTACTAGAAAGTCCGGCCGAACGGCCGGACATTGTGTGAGGACTGCGAACTATTCCGCAGCGAAAATGGGCTTTACGTAGGAAATCGGTGAAGCCTTCTGATCGCCAAAAGTAACGATTTCGAATGCGTCTTTCTGGGTCAGCAATTCACGCACCAGCTTGTTGTTCAGGGCGTGACCGGACTTGTAACCGCGGAATTCACCGATCAGACTCTTGCCCATCTGGTAAAGGTCACCAATCGCATCCAACACTTTGTGGCGGACGAACTCATCTTCGTAGCGCAGACCGTCTTCGTTCAGAATCCGGTAATCATCCACCACGATGGCGTTTTCGGTGCTACCACCCAGAGCCAGATTGTTCTGCCGCAATTTTTCGATGTCACGCATGAAACCGAAGGTACGCGCGCGGCTGACTTCCCGCACGAATGAAGTGCTGGAGAAATCGATAGCAATAGTTTGATTGCCGCTCTTGATAACCGGGTGATCAAAATCGATAGTGAAACCGACTTTGAAGCCATCAAACGGCAAGAAAGTGGCGGACTTGTCGCCTTCGGTGACTTCCACTTTGCGCTTGATGCGAACGAACTGCTTCAGCGCGTTCTGCTCTTCGATACCGGCGGATTGCAGCAGGAATACGAAAGGACCGGCGCTGCCATCCATGATGGGTACTTCAGGCGCACTCAGATCCACATAAGCGTTGTCGATGCCCAAACCAGCAAAGGCTGCCATCAGGTGTTCCACCGTGGACACCCGTGCATCGCCCTTAACCAGGTTGGTGGACAGAACGGTATTGGCCACCGCAAAAGCGTCGGCTTTAATGGTGACGACAGGATCCAGATCGGTCCGGCAGAACACGATACCGGTATTCGCCGGGGCAGGACGCAACGTCAGGTAAACCTTGTTACCCGAGTGCAGGCCAATACCAGTGGCGCGGATCACATTCTTCAGCGTGCGCTGTCTGATCATGTTTCTCACACAAATTAAGTTAATTGGGCTAGGAAGGTCTAAACCTAGCTGCCCGAATACTAGCAGCTTTTATTTGGTTGACCAACCTAGCCCGGTTTCAATTGCGCGCTTTTTGCACAATTTTAGTCCGCTTGGCGACGTAAAAACGTCGGAATGTCGAGATATTCACGATTTACATCGGTTTCCATGACCGCACGGCGGCGCACTTCGGGCTGCTGGCGGCGAACCCGATCCACTGCCGGCTGTTCGAAGCGGCGGTAGTCGGTGACCGGCTCAGGCGCTGACCGGCGAGTCACCGGCTCCACTGCGCGCATGGGTGCAGGCTGTTCAACCGAGGAGCCCATGATACCCAGACCGGTGGCTACCACGGTCACCCGCAGCTCGTCGCCCAGGCTCGGATCGATAACAGTGCCGACTACTACAGTAGCGTTGTCCGATGCGAACTCCTCGACGGTGTCACCCACTTCCGAGAATTCGCCCAGGGACAGGCTTTCACTGGCAGTGATGTTAACCAGGATGCCGCGCGCGCCCTGCAGGTTGACGTCTTCCAGCAGCGGGCTGCGGATGGCGGCTTCTGCGGCTTCGCGAGCCCGGTTTTCACCGGTGGCGCGGCCGGTGCCCATCATGGCCATACCCATTTCCGACATAACGGTGCGCACGTCGGCGAAGTCAACGTTGATCATACCGGGACGGATGATCAGGTCGGCGATGCCTTGAACCGCGCCCAGCAATACGTCGTTGGCTGCTTTGAATGCATCCAGCAGGCTGGTTTTGGGACCCAGTACGTCGAGCAGCTTTTCATTGGGGATGGTGATCAGGGAGTCGACGTTCTCACTCAGGTACTTCATACCTTCCTGAGCGACATGCATACGCTTCTTGCCTTCGAAGGGGAAAGGCTTGGTGACCACGGCAACAGTGAGGATGCCCATTTCCTTGGCGATCTCGGCAACGATGGGAGCGCCACCCGTGCCGGTGCCACCACCCATGCCAGCGGTGATGAATACCATGTCGGCGCCGTTCAGCACTTCACGGATGCGCTCGCGGTCTTCCAGTGCGGCTTCGCGACCGACATTGGGGTTGGCACCTGCACCCAAACCCTTGGTGACCGCGCCGCCCAGTTGCAACAGGGTTTTTGCGTTCATGTTCTTGAGGGCCTGGGCGTCGGTATTGGCGCAAATGAATTCAACGCCGTCCACCTGACTCGCCAGCATGTGTTCCACGGCATTACCGCCGCCGCCGCCAACACCAATGACCTTGATGACTGCATTCTGCGGTACGTTGTCTACGAGTTCGAACATATTTAATCTCCCCTTCTTCCTTTTGCCATGGTTCTCTTTGACAAGAGCTCGTTAAAAGTTGCCTTTGACCCAGGTTTTCATGCGTTCCATGAATCCCACCTGCGGTACCGGTTGCCCCTTCTGCTGGGCGGCTCCGGCGTCTATTTGTTTTTGTCCGTATAGCAGCAGTCCAACGCCGGTGGAGTAGATCGGATTCTTCACCATCTCGGTGAGACCCGAAATTCCCTGCGGGGTTGCCAGCCGTACCGGCATATGGAAAATTTCTTCAGCCAGCTCCACTGCGCCTTCCATGCGGGCGGAGCCGCCGGTGACAACAATGCCTGCTGCAATCATGTCCTCGTAGCCGGAGCGGCGCAATTCGGCCTGCACCAGCGAGAACAGCTCGTCGTAACGGGGCTCCACTACTTCGGCCAGCGCCTGCCGCGACAGTTCCCGCGGCGGTCTATCGCCAACACTGGCAACCTTAATTGATTCATTAGGCCCCGCCAACTGTGTTAATGCACAAGCGTATTTAATTTTAATGTCATTGGCATTTTCAGTGGGCGTGCGCAGCGCCATCGCGATGTCGTTGGTGACTTGATCACCAGCGATGGGAATGACCGCGGTGTGGCGAATGGAACCTTCGGTGAAGACCGCGATATCCGTGGTGCCGCCGCCGATGTCGACCAGACAGACGCCCAGTTCTTTTTCGTCATCGGTGAGCACGGCGTAAGCTGATGCCAGTTGCTCCAGGATGATGTCTTCCACTTCTAGGCCGCAGCGGCGCACGCAACGCTCGATGTTCTGGGAAGCGTTGACCGCGCAGGTCACCAGGTGAACTTTAGCCTCCAGGCGAACGCCGGACATGCCGAGGGGTTCCTTGATGCCTTCCTGGGAGTCGATGATGTATTCCTGCGGCAGAATGTGCAGCACTTTCTGATCCGCTGGAATCGGCACAGCCTGAGCCGCATCGATGACCCGCTCCAGATCGGCGCGATTCACTTCGCGATCGCGGATGGCGACGATAC
>DATLII010000307.1:0-17544 GCA_035539495.1 Dongiaceae bacterium | reverse complement strand
TTGCTCTACATACACAGCACCATCGCCAAACGCTGCCTGTGCTTCCGACTGGCAACGGGCGTAGGCCGTGTCGATCTCGTCAGCATGGGTCACCACGCGCATACCCCGACCACCACCACCGGCGATTGCCTTGATCACCATGGCCGCACCCGCAGGCAAAGCGGCAAAAAAACCCTTTGCTTCGGCCAACGTCACCGAATGATCGATGCCCGGCAAAATCGGCACACCACATTCCAACGCCAGCGCGCGGGCGCGGGCCTTGTCACCGAACAACGCCAGCACCTCAGGATCGGGGCCGACAAATATCAACCCGGCCTCACGCGCACGGCGGGCGAATTCTGCATTCTCGCTGAGGAAACCATAACCGGGATGAATCGCGACGCAGCCCTGTTCCCGCGCAATCCGCAGAATCTGCTCGTGATCCAGATAAGCAGACACGCCGACGCCCTGCAGCGGCACTGCCACATCGGCCTGGTATACCGCCAGGCTGTGCTGATCGTCTTCGGCGTAAATGAGAAGGGAACGCCAACCCAGCTCGGCCACTGCGCGTTGAATGCGCACAGCGATCTCGCCCCGGTTGGCGATCAGGATGGTGTGCTTGGACATTTAGCGGTTCCCACGTAGTCAAAAACGGAAAACCGCTATTAAATCAGAATTTCTTCTCCAGCATCAGGGTGCTGTTCTGTTCCTGCAGTTTGACGTAGTTGAGGTAACTCATTCCCAGCAACACCTGGGTAGGATACCCGCCCTGCACCACCACCGCTTCCACGTTGGGTACCTGGATCTCGCCCACTTTCACCGTGTCCAGTTTCACCACCCAGCTCTTGCTGACACCGCTGGCCGTGACCACCTGCGCTTCCTTGCCGTCGAGACGATATTGCAGGCCCAGCCGCTTCGCATCCACTTCATTCATCGCCACGGTGTTAGCGCCGGTATCCACCAGGAAACCCACGGACTGACCGTTGATGCTGCCATTTACCGTGTACTGATCGTTGTCATTCTTGCGGATCACCACCTGAGTGGTTTCCGCCTGCTGGTAAGTGCCACCAATGGCTGAGTGCAGCTTCATCGTATGACGCTTGCCATCGATTTCCACCACCGCTTCCCGCGACGTCGCACTGATCAGACGCACACCGGAAGCGTCGGTCTTGCCTTCCTTCAACATCACCTGCTTGCCATCGATGTTGAGCACGGCAGCGCCCTTGAACAGACCTTCCACCCGCACTTGCGGTGCAGCCTGAACGAAAGTGGATACCCCCAGGGAAACCAGCGCCGACATTGCAGCGCCCACCAATAACGAACGGGCAAAATTCCTCTGACCCATGATTTGAAACCTTCCTGCTCTGATGATTGCCGCGCCCCGGCCTGACAGTGAGCCACCGTCTTCGAACATTCTTTCCAATCACTGTTTCCAAAAACAGTTTCCGAACGAAATGTTCAAACAATTGTTGAACGTCGGTCCAATTCCAAACAGTGATTGTGAACCCCGTTTTCAGACACAGTCTCAAACAAGGCCCTGGCGCAGAACTGCTGCACTCGTGCGCCCACCGCTTGGCGGGTCGCGCGACTGCCCCCGTGTGCCTGAGCAAAAAACTTTCCCCATTTGCTCATGGCGCCGCCAGTCTACACAGCGCCGTTCAGCGGTGTCTGTATGATATTCAGTAATGTCTGTTACGAAATGCTATTCGCGTTAAACCAACACCACTTAGGCCCACAATTATTTGATTTTCAAGGGATAGTGGATTCATTGCGCTGCAACTTCTTCTTTAAACCGCGGAATTTCATGCGAACAGCCACCTCTCCTGCCACTGACGACGTCCGTTAATCGGTTGATCTGCCTGGAAATTGGACTAGACCTAAAGGACGTACAGGAAAACAACAGCCAAGTAAAAACAGGACTTTATATGCACGCCTTTCGTGATCTTTCCTTCCGCCTCAAGGTCAGCCTGCCCATCGTAATCATCACATTGATGTTTTTGGCGTCCTCGGTGTCCAGTCTGCTGCAATCGCGGGAATTGGCGGAAAACGCGGAACAGATCGTGCGTCAGCACCTGCCGGACATCAATTACATCCTGCAAGCGGATCGCGATTTGTACCAGGCGCAGATCGCCGAGCGCAGCATCATTTTCCTGCCCACCGGCTCCACCAATCTCGCCACCTATGAGGCGCAATTCCAGGAAAATATCCAGCAGGCGCGCGATCGCGTGCAGAAATTTTTCGATAACAACACCGATTCGCGCTGGCGCTCCTATTCCGAACGTTTTGATACTCATTATCGCCAGTGGCTCGACCTGGCCAGCCGCAATGTGCGCACCCGCATGGCAGGACAAACCATCGAGGGCGATCCGGCCGCCGTCATCAGCGCAACGGAAAGTGCGTTTCAAGACGCGCGCAAAGTGCTGGATGAACTCACCCAATTGCGGGAAGAAGATGCGCAAGCCATTACCGACACCATCGAGCACAACACGGCTGCCACCCGGCGCAACCTGATGGCCATGTTGGTCGTGGGTCTGGCGGTGTGCGGCGCGGCGCTGCTGTTTGTACCACCGATGTTGGTAAAACCGCTGCATTCGATCCGCGAGCGCTTGATGGATATTTCCGAAGGCTCCGGCGATCTCACCGCTCGCATCGATCTGCAACAGCAGGATGAATTCGGACACGTGGTGCGGCACTTCAATCAGTTCATGCAGAAGCTGCAAATTCTGGTGAAACAGATCAAGGACACTGCTACTGAAGTAGCTGGCAGCAGCACGCAGATGCACCAGGACGCGCAATCCAGCAAGGACGCCATCGATCATCAGGGCGACGCGCTGACGTTGGTGGCCACTGCGGTCAATCAAATGTCCGCCGCGATTCAGGAAGTGGCGCGCAATACCACTGAAGCCGCGGACGAAGCGAAAAAAGCCAGCACCCGTTCGGAGGAAGGCCAACGCATCGTGCACGACACCATCGTGCAGATCCAACAATTAGCGGAGCAGGTGCAGACGGCTTCCAGCGTGATTGCACATGTGGAAAGTGAAGCCAGTAAAGTGACCTCCGTGATCGATGTGATTCGCGGCATTGCCGAACAAACCAACTTGCTGGCACTGAACGCAGCCATCGAAGCCGCCCGTGCTGGCGAACAAGGTCGCGGTTTTGCTGTGGTGGCAGACGAAGTACGCACCCTGGCCAGCCGCACGCAGGAATCCACGCGCGATATTCAAAACATGCTGCAACATCTGCAACAAGGAGTGAAGGAAGCCGTGGTGGCTATGAATACCAGCCGCTCCTCGGCCATCAGCACCGTGCAAACCACTGAAGGCGCCGGTAAAACGCTGGACGACATCAAAGAAGCGGTGTCGAACATTACCCGCATGGCGATTCAAATTGCGGCGGCGGCGGAGGAACAAAGTGAGGTTACGGAAGATATCAACCGCAACCTCACCCAGATCAACCATTTTGCTGACACCACGGCCGGCATCGCCAAGTCCACACTGCAATCCAGCGACAAACTGAGTGGGCTCACCCGCACGCTGAATCAGACGGTACAGAGCTTCCGCGTATAGTCTTCAGCCAGAACATCCTCAAGCCGGAGACGACCAGTCTTCCCAGGGAATCTCCGGCTTCACTTTGTCATACACCGTCACCAGTTGTTCGCTGCCCAAGCGTTTCCGCACTGCATTGGATAACGTGACGTCAAACATGCGATAAAATTCCTCGCGGGTCTGGAACACGTCGCAGTAGGAATGCTGAAAGCCACCCAGGCCGCGCAATTTTTCCAACAGTCCGCGCACTTCACTGATCACGTTGAAGTGAGGATCACCGATACGGACCGCGTTTGGCACGCCATAGATGCCAAGATTCAGGTAATAGCGGGTGCGGGTCGCGTCATCACTGGCACCACGTTCACCGGGATGACGAATAAAGCCGCCGTGATCGTGCACCTTGCACGGATACAGCAGCAGCGGATAAATACCCAGCCGCGCGTCGACATAGTCCACCATGTCAGCAAGATGCTCGATGGGAAACGCCAGATCCTGATAAACCTGCTCTCGCGCTGCATCTTCCCGCGCTTCCGGCGGCCGCAGCGCTTTCAGGAACGTCACTTTCGGTGGCAGCATCCAACCCAGCAACCAACGCATCAGCGGATGGTTGCCGGCGGGGAAAACATACAACATGGTCATGCACAGACTGCGGTCATGCCGCATCAGGTAATCCCGCATCGGCATGAATTCCTGGTGGCCATTCGGCACTTTTTCCGCATGCACAAAGAACCAGGGTTTATGCCAGCGGCCCTGATGGTTCGTGCGCACACCCCGCGATCGCGCTTCCTGTTGCGTGGCCGGCGTCAGCAGATCACCACGAATCAGCACCGCATGGCGCGGCGAATAGATAATGGCTTCCAGGAAAAATGCGTCGGTGTGCTCGATGGCATGCCGGTACTGCCGATATAGCTCATCGATGGAATCACAACGCTGGTAACTCACCAGCAGTTCGCGACTGGCCGGCACGATTTTCAGTTCCAGCGCAGTGAGAAAGCCCAACGTGCCGTGACTGAAACCCGCGGCGCGAAATACATCCGCATTTCCCGTGGCAGTTGCTTCGATGCAATCACCACGACCCGTGACAAATTCATACCGCATCACCGTATCATGCACCAGCCCGCAGCGATGCGAGTGCGTCGTCATGCCCTGCGACAACGCCAAACCACCCAACGTGGCATCTTCCATTTCCAGCGTCGCTTCCAGCATGCGATCGTGCTGCAGCAGCCAGGTAGTCAGTTCTCCCACTGTCACGAACGGCTCAATCGTTACCGTGCCTTTGGCCAGATCGATGCCCAGAATGCGATTGAAATCATGCATCCGCACTTGATGACTGCCGGACTTGTCACTGCTGCGCACGGAATGCGAGGCCGCGCCGCTGCGATCGGTACGAATCGGCGGCCGCCGCTCTGCCGGCAATGCGGCCCAACGCTGTACATCCGCCATCACCCGATGCACTTTTTCCCGATGCAGCACCTGCACGTCGCTAGCGGACTGCGTGGCGCGTCGCTTTGCCAGGAAGTGGCTGGCACGCTGATAAAGATGGTTGAAGTAGGACACCGGCATCACCACCAATCCAATTACCCATTGCTGGTGGCGCGCCAGAAACTGTTCCGCCGCGGATTTTTCCCGCAGATTGCGCTTATCAAATCCTATCTCCGGACTGTTCATGCCCGTCACTCCGTTTCTTATTGTGGTTACGGCGGAGAGACAGCCGGGCGTTGCGCCCGCTCCCATCAGACTGGCAGCATCCCGACAAACCGGCGGCATTACAATCGTTCCAAAGGACGATGCCGCCGCACGCAGGGCATGTTGACATGGGTTTGTCATCAGCAGGCCATCACGGAGCAACACCATGCCGATTCGGATCAACCATTTGGAACTCACCTTGCCGCCGGGTACCCTGGCACGGGAGAAAGCCAATCTCAATGCGTTCTACGGCGAGGTGTTGGGCTGGGAAGGTATCGAGGTGCCCATGGTGCAACTGGACTGCCCCAAATATTTACTGCGGTTTGACGCCGAGGCCAGTCAGTTTCTGTTTATCACGGAAGAGCCGGATGCGCTGGTGTCCACCAGCTTCGATCATATCGGCCTGCAATTGGAACACCGGGCTGCGGTTGACGACGCCTATGCCCGCTGCCTGGCCTGGCAGCAGCGTGACGCCCGGGTGGAAATCAAGCCGCCGCAGGACATGGACGCCGGCATGCTGATCAATCATTCCTTTTACGTGCGCTACATCCTGCCGCTGTGGTTTGAACTGCAGGCGCTGGAATTCCGGCCCGGTTTTGCGCCAGCCAAAAGCTGGCGTTACGAGTAAAAAGTTTAACGCCCGAGATCAGTCGCTACGGTGCTTCTTCAACTGCTGCAACAACGGCTTGGGCAAACGTCGCAACGTCAGCGTTTCACTGACCGGATCGAATTCAATTTCGTTCCCTAACAACTCCGCCGCAAATTGCAGGCTCATTTCCTTGCTGCGCCCGCTGAAACGCACATATTTGCGCAGCTGGGTTTTGTCAGGAATCAATTCTTCGCGAGGCTGTTCCTGACGTTCCTGCACAAACTGTTCGAACCGCGCTGGCTCAGCCTCGTCCAGGTAATAGGACAATTCCTTGTACACTACAGGCTCGCCGATTTTGTCCTGCTCCATGCAGTATTCCACCACGCGATTTTTGTAGGCCTTGCTCTCATCCGCCGGCAATTCCCGCGTGTAGGCTTCCACGATATTGATAAATTCATTGGTGTCCGCCGACACATTCACCGTATCGCTGAACCCGATCCATGACAGAAAGATGTCCTGCAAAAAGCGGTCGCCCCGATTGCGGGATACGGTAAGATACTGCTCCGACAATTGATCGGCCCACTGTGTCAGATTGATGCGCGCGCAGAAACCGGCGTGAGACAGATCAGCATAAGCCGTTTCCGTAATTTCCATACGGTTGTTGATCACCAACCCGGTCTGATGTTGCAAATGCAGCAGGTACAACCATTGCGCGTCGGCGCTGTTTTCCTGCCAGAACAGCAGGTGGCCGGCAAAGGGAACTTCCACCGCATCCAGCAGCGTCACGAAGTGTTCCGCCAAGCGCCGACTGAATCCGGCAAATGGCAATTGCTGTTTCAGCAGATCGCGCAGCCAGCCCGGCAGGGGATTGTCGCTGCGGGCAGCATCGAAATGGCCGTAACGCTTCGAAGTGCGGGTGGCAAAGACCTGCTTCAGCTCGTTCAGCAATTGACTGGCGTGATCGTCGATGGGAATCGGACTGTCACGAAAACTGACAGACGCGGGCTCCGCGCCATTGTGACGATCGATCTGATGAGCAATGAAATCTGCAACCGGCATGACGCCCCCTGCGGTAAAGAAGGCGGCCATTATACGCGGGAGCGCAACCTAAACGGGATACAGCGACGACAATATGACCGAATCCCCCATCCCTAATGATGCCCCTAACAATGGCTCCGCCCCCGCTAGCGTCCCCGCCTCCTCATTCTGGCAGGCGCTGAAGGACGCTGTCCGCGGTACCGACGCCGATTACACCCGCATTTCCCTGGGCCGCGCCATCTTCCTGCTGGCCATTCCCATGATGCTGGAGCTGATCATGGAATCCACCTTCGCCGTGGTGGATATCTATTTTGTCGGGAAACTGGGACCGTCTGCTGTGGCCACAGTGGGCCTTACCGAAACCTATCTGTTTTTGCTGTATTCCATCGCCATGGGGCTGTCCACCGGCATCACCGCCATCATCGCCCGCCGCATCGGTGAGAAAAGGCCAGACCAGGCCGGCATTGCCGCAGTGCAGGCCATTGCCATCGCGGTGCTGTTGTCACTGCCGTTTTCCTTCGCAGGCATTTTTTATGCTCAGGAATTGCTGGCGCTGATGGGCGCGGACGCCTGGAGCATCGAGCACGGTTATCGCTACACCCAATGGATGCTGGGCGGCAACCTGGTGATCATGCTGCTGTTCGTGATCAATGCGGTATTTCGCGGTGCCGGCGACGCCGCCGTTGCGATGCGGGTGCTGATCTTTGCCAATCTGCTGAATATGGCGCTGGACCCAATTCTGATTTTCGGTTGGGGACCGATTCCGGCCATGGGCATCGAGGGCGCCGCCATTGCCACCAACATCGGGCGCGGTGCTGGCGTGCTCATGCAATTGTGGCTGCTGTTTCGCGGCGGCAAGCACATTCGCGTCGACAAGGCGCAACTGGCATTTCAGATGGAAACCGCGCTGACGATCGTGCGCACATCGCTTGGCGGTGTCGGCCAGATGCTGGTGGGTATGACGGCCTGGATTTTCCTGATGCGTATTCTGGCCAGCATCAGCAACGAAGCGGTCGCCGGTGCCACCATTGCGTTGCGCATCATGATGTTCACGTAGATGCCAGCCTGGGGTTTATCGAACGCGGCCGCCACGCTGGTGGGGCAGAATCTGGGCGCGCACCAGCCAGAGCGAGCGGAAGCCACGGTGTGGAAAATCGGCCTGTACAACATGGTGTTCATGGTCGGCGTGGCGCTGGCGTATTTTTTCTATCACGACCAATTGATCGGCATTTTCACCGATGATCCGGCTGTGATTGCGATCGGTGGCGAATGGCTGAGAATCCTGTCCTATTCCTATTTCGTGTACGGCTGGTGGATGGTGTCGGTGCAGGCGTTCAACGGCGCTGGCGATACGGTGACACCCACCAAGATCAATTTTGTATTCTTCTGGCTGATCCAGATTCCGCTGTGTTATGTGCTGGCTGTGCAAATGGGCTGGCAGCACAGCGGCGTATTCTGGGGCGTGTTCGTGTCGGAAACCGCGGTGGGCTTGTTTACCTTGTGGCTGTTTTCGCGCGGCGGCTGGAAAACACGGCAGGTGTGAATTCAAAAATCAGGGCACCAGAATCAATTTGCCCTGCACATGACCTTGCTCAATCAACGTGTGCGCGTGAGATGCGTCACGCAGTGGCAGTGTAGCGCTGACATGTAACCGCAATTGGCCTGCGTCCACCCACTTCGCCAGTTCACCCAGTTGATCCGCACTGGGCTGCACACGAATCGCCAATACACGGCGTCCCGCAGCAGTACCGCGTTCCAACAATTGCGCCGCAGTATTGGTGGGCACCGTCACCAAACGGCCACCATCCGCCAGCCAATCCAGCGCCTGCACGCCCACCGCACCACCCATCAGATCCAGAATCAGATCCCAGGGTCCTGACTGTTGCAGTGCAACCGGATCGCGATAATCCAGCGGTTGTTGCACGCCGTGCTGGCGCAAAAAATCATGCTTGGCTGCCGACGCTGTCGCGCTGACGTGAGCCCCTTTCCAAGCTGCCAATTGTGTCGCCAGATGGCCCACACCACCCGCACCTGCCAACACCAGCACACGCTCGCCTGCCTGCAATTGCCCCACATCGAACAGCGCCTGCCAAGCCGTCATCCCCGCCAGCGGCAAGCCCGCCGCCTGAGCTAGTGGCACGCGCGTGGGCGCGGGTGCAAGGTCGCTAACCGCTGCCACCACGAACTCACTGTAAGCACCGGCCGGCAGCGGAAAATTCACCATGCCATACAGCGCTTCGCCAAACACCCGATCATCCACACCTTCACCCAACGCATCCACCACACCGGACACGTCATAGCCGGGCACAAAAGCGAACGACGCACCCAACGCCTGCGCCGCAAAGCCCAAACCGGATCGGGTCTTGTAATCGATGGGATTCACGCCCGCACCCGCCACCCGCAATCTCACCTGACCCGGGCCGGGTTCAGGCAGCGGCACCTCGCACCATTCCAGTACGTCAGGGCCACCAAAATGGGAATAGCGAATGCAGCGCATGATGAGCAACCGTCAGCGTTTGAACTGCACGGAATTATCCAGCGGCGCGCGGCCGACCCGCGCATTGTTCGCCGGTACGGACGAATCTTCGTAACCGAAGGAAATACCCACCAGAATATTAATATTGGATGGAATCTCGAACGCTTCGCGCACCAGATCCGGAAAATAGCGCATGGTGCCCTGGGCGCAGCAGGCGACGCCATGACCCGTCATCGACAGCATCAGGTTCTGAATGTACATACCCACATCGATCGCCACCGACGCGCCGAACATTTTATCCATGCCGATGAACACCACATGGGGTGCATCGAACATTTCGAAATTGCGCAGTGACGCCTTTGCCCGTCCCACTTTGTCACCACGTTCGATACCCATAGCACCGTACAACGCCATCGCGCAGTCCACCTGACGGGTACGGTAATCGCCGGTAAAATTGTCCGCGTATTCGTAGTCCGGATTGAACGGCACGCCACTCATCACGTTCTTCACCATCTGATCACGCAACCGGTTCTTCACTTCACCCGAAGCCACATACACTTTCCACGGCTGCACGTTACAGTTGGATGGCGCCTGCTGAGCCAGGCTGAAAATCGCATCCAGCGTTTCCTGCGACACTTCCTTGTCCAGATAGCCGCGCACGGAGCGACGGGAATGGATGGCCTGTTCCAGGGATATAGTGGCGGGCGTGACGGACATGACAACTACCTCGATAAACGAAAACGGTGGAACCAGAAAAGTGGTCAAACGGCTGGCAGGTTCGATCAAGCGCCGAGCAATGTCAATGACCGGAATCGCCACCGCCCTACCCACTTCCGAGCAATCCGGTCAGTGCATTTAAGCTGAAAAATCCCGTAAATAGCAGGCTATGTTCAACCGATCACGCCCAGCTCATTTAACTTAACCCGCCGCCCCAGCCATCGCGAGGACCCGACATGACCGCAACCGCCCACTTTATCCAACTCCGCGACGCTACCCAGGTCGACTCCGCCGCGCTGGAAGCCTTTTTCGATCAACTACCTGCGGCGGAAGAGAGTTTCATGCTGGGGGAATGGCGCGGCGGTTGCTTCCGCAGCGGGCATCCCGGCGAAGCCATGCTGACGCAACTGCAATGGCGCGGTAAACGCTTCAGTTCCCGCACCGATGTCAGCCCCCTGCTGTGTGCCGACGCCCAGGGCAACATCGTGGTGAATGGCATGCTGGGCAGTGCCCAATTGCGAGAGGTCGTGTATCGTGGCGTCTGCACCGCCACCATGATTTACGATTCCCAACCCATCCTGGATCATTTCCGCAAGATCGACGACAAGACCGTATTGGGCGCCATGGATCGCAAAGGCGACGCCGCGCCGCTGTATTTTTATCTGCAGCGGTTGTCTGACTAAGAGAACCCAGCTAAAAACGTTCATGTAGCGCATTCCGTTGGAACATCCAGACAGGAGTCAGAACATGCCCGGTATCCGCACCGCCATCGGCCAGAAATTGCGTTATCTGCAACCGGATTTTCTGAACGCCACCAGCACCGTGCGGACCAGCATGGGTTTCATGGGCACCTTCGTTGAACGCTGGTTGCCCCAGCGTTTTCGCTCCACCCAGCTGACCTCGATTTTCAATTATCTGCCAATTACCGATGCACTGATCACCGCCGGCCAACCCACTGAAGCGCAGCTTGCCGCGGTGAAAGCTGCGGGCTTTTCACGGGTGATCAACCTGGCGCCTCACGGCATGGAAAATTCGCTGGCGAATGAAGCGGGCACCGTCGCCGGCCTAGGGATGGACTACGTGCATATTCCCGTGGATTTCAAAAATCCGACCGACGCGGATTTCGCACAATTCTGCGCGGCACTGCAGCAGGCGCAATCGCAAAAAGTGCTGGTGCATTGCGCGGCCAACATGCGGGTGTCGGCGTTTGTTTTCCGTTATCGCACGCAGGTGTTGGGGGAGGCGAAGACGCAAGCCGAAAAGGATTTGCATCGCATCTGGAAACCGTTCGGCGTGTGGGCTGATTTTGTTGACCGCGCGGTATAACGCAAGCCCGAATCAGCCCAGCCGATAAATCCGCTGCGCATTGTCGTGAAACAGCTTGCGCCGGTCTTCCCGCGGCAAATCCGCCACGGTGGCCGCGTACAACGCGTAAAGTGATTCCAGGCTCAGTGACACTTTATCCATGGGAAAATTCGACGCGAACAGACAACGGTCCACGCCAAAATGCTCCAGCACAAAACGGCAGATCGGCGCGAACGCATCCAGCAATTCCTGCGCGGATGGAGGCTGATCCCGCTTCTCGAATCCCCACCCCACCACCGGCATGAACAGGCCGCTCAGCTTCACCGCCACATTGGGGCATTCCGCCAAGTCGGCGATGCCGTATTGCCAGGTTTTCAGAATCACTTCCCGCGCCATCGCATTGCGGCCATAAGACGCAAACGGTCCGCCCAGGCCGATGGGCGTGCCCATATGGTCCAGCACGAACTGCTGCTGCGGAAACGCTTTCGCCAGCCGGTGCAGCTCATTCAATTGATGGTGAAAAACCCAGGCATCGAAACTGAGGCCCAACGGCTGTAACTGCTCCAATCCTTTGCGCCAGGCCGTGTCCCCTGCCAAACCAGGGCGGTCGCAGAAACGCATGATGCCGGTATCCGTGTCGGACGCCAGCATCTGGCGGATGCCGCGCAATTTCGTGCTGGCATTGTGATGTGCCGACAACAGTTCCGCTAAGCGGGGTGAACGCAAATCCGCGCGGGCCACGATGCCGCCCAGTTGAGGCCCAGGATTTTGCGAATCAGCACTGTTGTCGAGATTGTTGTCGAACAGACGATCCAGCCAGGCGGTTTCACCGACGGGTCCCAGGGGCGAGTGGTCGCGCCACTCCGCTTCCACATGCACCACCTGCTTGATCGGCAGTGCGGCTGCATCGGCGGAATATTGGGGCGGCAGATAGTCCCAGGCCACATAATCCACCTTGCCCACGTAATCGCGATCCGCCGGCTTGGCCCCCAACTTCAGCACCGTCTCGTACAACCAGGGATTCCATCCCAACACCCGACGCGGCAGGCTCAGAATGCGCGGCGTGCGCAGCAGGTCCCACTGATGGATGTGCGGGTCGATGATGGGAAAGGGGAAATCCACGTAGGTGCCGTCTCGCTTGTTATTTTGTGCACGATGGTACCAAATTAACGCTGCCTGGAGAACCCGCCTCAGGCATCCCGCAAGATCACGGCACAGCGCAGCCGGTTCTGCCCGAACTGGAACATGCGATCGAAACTGCTGCGGGCGATCGGGATGTAGTGGTTGTCGATCTCGATCTGGTCTTCTTCGTCATTCACATCCGGGTCATGGATATAAATGAAGTTGTCATCCATATCCACCACGACAACCCAATGGGGCACCTTGCGGCGGTCGAAGCGGTAAGTGCTGATCAGCACCAGCGGCACCGCCTTGTCGCGCAGGGCCCGCTCCATCTGATACAGGGTCAGCCACTCGGTATAAACATCGACCTTGGCATCTTTCAGCTTATCCAGAAAATCCTGATGCACCAGTTCCAGGATCTCTTTCTTCACCGGGTTGCGCACACCCTCCACGAACAGGGGGCCTTCCTGGTTCACGTACACATCAGCGTGGAAGTTGCGCTTGCTGGCGGCGTAAGCCAAGCCGTGGGGGCCACAACCACCGTGGCCCGAGGTCATGAAAATGGTGGTGGCCTCGCGCCAGATCTGGAATTCGGTGCGCTTGTCCGGCGGCATGCCGGGGCGTAGCGCGCTCATCGCCATCATCAAGGCAGCGGAACCGCAGGTGAATCCGGTGCTCTGCTGATAATAGGGCACTTCGCGATGATCGCTGTTGTCGCCGTGCTGCACGATCTGCTTCTGAAACCGCAGTGCGTCAGCGTGATCCTCGTAGTAATCCTGGTAATAACCGAATTGGCGATAGCCGCGCCGTTTGTATAACGCGATGGCGGCCTCGTTGTCCTTGCGCACTTCCAGCCGCATGAAAATCCGGCCGGACTTTGCCGCTCGCTGCTCCGCCACGTCCATCAGCCGGTTGCCGATGCCGCAGCCGTGCGCCGACGGATCCACGCAAATGGAGTACAGCCGCGCCAGGCTCACACCCAAGCGCATGAAAATCAGGATATAGCCCAGCGTCAGACCATTGTGGTCCGCCACCAGCAGCAAGTTGTGGTCACTGTTGATTTGCGCGCGGAAGCTGCGCTTGCTCATGCGATCCGTTTCGAAGCAGCGCTCTTCCAATTCCACCAGGCCTTCCAGATCATCCTCGGTCGCCGGGCGAATATAAATTTCAGCAGGGTTGTATTTGGGGCTCATCAATTTTGCAGCAATCCTGTACAGGCCAATTGAACAACTTGGCGGGCTCGCAGCAGCACTAGCGTCTGCCATTGGGATTCACCCGGATAGAAATGCAGTCGCAGGCGATCGCGCACCTGGACACAGGCAGGGTCGTACCAATCGTGAGGACCGGGTTTGCGCACGGCGTGATCTTCTCGCAAGGTGCGCAACAGACCGGCTATCGGAAAGGTGCCGTATTCCAGTGTCACATAGCAACTGTTACGGCCGAGAATGGCGTGCCAGGCATAATCCACCAGGCCCAGCTTGGGCACCGAGCAGGAATTGCCTTCCTCCGGCACCGTCACTGACGCGCCGAACCAGCGCCGCGCGCTATGCAGCCCCTCGCTATTCAGTGGATGATCGCAAATCAGCTCGCCGTAACCATAAGGGCCAAGCCCCGTGTGCAGATCGATCACCGCCACCTGACGCCGCGCCCAGTCCCAGCGCTGCAACACCCACTCCAGATTGCGACGCGCCTGCGCCGGCGCACGTCCGCCGAAGAACAGACCGTCAGCAAATTCATATTGGCCGCCACTGGCCGCCACCTCATACGCGAACTGGCCGTGCGTCTGCATATACTGCGCCAGCGTGGCGTCCGCGCGCGTCCAGTCGCCATCCGCGGGAATCAGCGCGGATTCAAGTTCACGATAACCATCATTGCATGGCGCGGGCTGGCTGAAGTCAACGAAATTGCGATTGATGTCGATGCCCTGCTCGTCGCAGCGGCGACACCAGGCGAAACCCCACGGGTTCACCGCGTGCACAAACAGAACCGCCATGCCTTCCGGCAGTCGCGCCTCACCGCTGCCCAAGCGCCGCAGCAAGTCGGTCTGGATCGCGGAACCGGCAAAGCCTTCCACGCCGTGCACGGCCGACAACAGCACCACCACCTTGTCCGCGTCCTGCGGGCCCAGCCAGCACACGTCCGTCGCCAGGGCCTCGCCCAGCGGGCCACTGCCGGCATATTCCAGGGTCTGCGTGAAGCTTGGCTGAGGCAGCACCGACACCGCGTGCAGGTACTGCTGACGGGCGCTGGCGTAAGTGTCGGAAAAGGCTGAGAGGGTCTGCTCGGATAACAAAGGGGAGCGCATAGGCGGACTCGCACTGCCAGTAAGAAAACTAGGGTAGCGCCCGCCCCTGCCGTTTGCCAGACCCGGTTCACTTTTTTCTAACCTCGTCCTTGTAATCCGGGGAGCTTGAATCCAAAATGCCAGGGCAGGCCAGAGTGCGCACCTCTTCGTTCCTTCCCGTCGGTTCAGGTACTAATGTCAGAGTTATTAGTCGTTGTAGATTCTCTCAAAGACTGGGGTCCGTATTACCCCACAGAAAACGTCATCACGTTTGAGGACTACCTCGCGCGTCAGGAAGAAAACAAAAAGGCCCGCACCCGCGTCATCAACCTGTGCCGCAACTATAAATATCTGTCGAAGGGCTACTACTGCTCTCTACTGGCTGAGGCGCGCGACCATCACGTGCTGCCATCCGTGCGCGTGATCAACGATCTGAATCAGCGCTCGCTGTATACCCTGCATCTGGACGATCTCGACGAAATCGATGCCAAGACGCTGACCCGCGGCAACGAAAACGACACCATTCAGTTCCGCAGCTATTTCGGCAACACCAGCAACCCAGCCTTCAAATCGCTGGCGAAGGAATTGTTCGAAAAATTCCCTTGCCCGATTCTGGAAGTCGAATTGGCCTATCACCGCCGCTGGGAAATCGAAAGTCTGCACGCCCTGTCGCCCCATTCGCTGGAGCGCGAGGAAGACGAAACCGAATTCGCTGAAGCGCTGGACCAGTTCAGCCATAAAATCTGGCGCTCGCCCAAATCGCGCAAGCAGTACGCCTACGATCTGGCGATCCTGTGCAATAAAGATGAAAAGCTACCCCCCAGCGATAAAAACGCCATCAAGCGCTTCATCAAGGCCGGCAACAAGCTGGGCATCGATGTCGAAGTGATCGACCGCAAGGACTATGTGCGCCTGGCGGAATACGACGCCCTGTTCATCCGCGAGACGACGGCCATCGACCACCACACTTTCCGCTTCGCGAAAAAAGCCGAGGCCGAAGGCATGGTGGTCATCGATGATTCCACCTCGATCCTGCGCTGCTGCAACAAGATTTACCTCACCGACTTGTTCAACGTGAACAAGGTGCCCACGCCAAAAACCATGATTCTGGCGAAAAACAGCAACAAGAAAATCCTGGAACAGGCCATCGCCGACCTGGGTTTCCCCATGGTGCTGAAAATTCCCGACGGTTCCTTCTCACAAGGCGTGTTCAAGGTGAAGGATCCGGACGAATTCGAGCAGCGCACCAATGAGCTGTTCAAGAAGTCCTCGCTGTTGCTGGCGCAAGAATACATGTACACGGATTTCGACTGGCGCATCGGCGTTATCAACAACCGTCCGCTATATGCCTGCCGTTATTACATGGCGAAAAACCACTGGCAGATCTACAACCACGGCAGCCCCAGCACGCGCTTCACCACGGGTGGCTACGACACCATGCCCACCTATGAAGTGCCCAAAGCAGTGCTGGATGCCGCGCTGAAAGCCACCAAACTGATCGGTAACAGCCTGTACGGCGTTGACCTGAAGCAGGTGGGCGACCGCGCCATGGTGATCGAAGTCAACGACAATCCCAGCATCGAATCCGATGTGGAAGACAAATACCTGGATATGCAGCTGTACGAGCAGATCATGCAGGAATTCGTCAACCGCATCGAAGCCAAGCGCGGCAACCGCGCCTGATATCAGCCGGTTGTTGGAAGCAACAGCCGGCTAGCAGATTCGTTCCACGCTGACAATTCCTCTTTCGTGTTTCCGGTTCCGGCCATGTGCTTCGTAACATGGCCTGGCAATCCTGCTTTTTGCTATCGGAAACCCGGTCGTCATGCCCAAGCCGTTACGCATTCTTCTTCTGGGCACATTGGTGGTTCTGGCTGCGCTGCTGATCACGGCAGGCCTGCCCGCATCGCCCGTAACGACACTGGCAACCAACACCCCCTTTGCCATTCCAGATGCGGCCGAGGCCGAAGCACAACGCCTGGATCGTCTGCGCATGTTGTATGCCCGTCTGCTGGCATTGCCGCAACGCACGGCCTTTCAAAATCACATGCTGGAACAAATCCAGACCAACAATCGCTTTCCACCGCATAACCGATTATTTTCTGGTGCCGATGGGGATCCCGTGTTGGCCGCCGTGGCATCGGACACACGCCAGATCAACAGTGCGGACGGTCTCACCCGCCTGACGCTACGCTGCGACAAACGCCACTATCTGCCAGGGGAAACCGTTACCGTGCAGGCGTTTCTCACTGATCAATCCAGCCAGCGCAATCTGCCGGCGCAATTGCAGGCACAACTGATAGTGAATGAACGTCGCCCGCTGGCGACGCTGCGCTTCACGGATGCCGATAACAATCACATCTATACCGCCGCGATCGCCACCCACGGCAAGCCCGCGCTGCAGCAAGGGCTATATCAAATCCGCGTGACCGCCATGCAAGGCAACACGGGTAGTATCGCCTTCAGTCTAGGTGATCCACTGGCGCGCCTAACCGGCCGTTATCGCGATCATCTCGACAATGGACATTTGATTGTGGAAGCAGAAGTGCAGAGCGAAAGCCGCGGACTTTTTTTGCTGCGGGCAACGCTGTATGGCGAGGGAAATTCCAGAGGGTTATTCGCCCAGCAGCACGCAGAATTGCAGCCGGGCATGCAGTGGGTGCCGCTGTCCTTCCACGGTTATTTGTTTCAACAATTGGCGCAGGACGGGCCCTATCATTTGCAGCATGCTGCGCTGCAGCGGATTTCATTTCCCGCGTCCACTGGCACGTTGTCGCAGCCCGGTTATAGCACGGCGCCTTAC
>DATLII010000306.1:0-7478 GCA_035539495.1 Dongiaceae bacterium | reverse complement strand
CGTTTAGCGGCTCGAGCCCGTGGCGCAGTCCGACTTGGTAGTCGTTGAAGTCGTGGGCGGGCGTGATCTTCACGCAGCCGGTGCCGAATTCCATGTCGACGTAGTCGTCGGCGATGATCGGAATTTCGCGGTTCACCAGCGGCAGCAGAATGGTTTTGCCGATCAGATCCTTGTAGCGCTCATCGTTGGGATTCACGGCAACCGCGGTGTCACCCAACATGGTTTCCGGCCGGGTGGTGGCGACAACGATGTAGTCTTTGCCATCAGCGGTTTTTACGCCGTTTGCCAGCGGATAGCGGAAATTCCACAGGCTGCCTTTTTCGTCGACGTTTTCCACTTCCAGATCGGAAATGGCGGTGTGCAGTTTCGGGTCCCAATTCACCAGGCGTTTGCCGCGGTAGATCAGGCCGTCTTCATGCAGACGCACGAACACTTCCTTCACCGCGTTGGACAGGCCGTCGTCCATGGTGAAGCGTTCGCGGCTCCAGTCTACCGACGAGCCCAGACGGCGGATCTGGCGGGTGATGGTGCCGCCGGATTCTTCTTTCCACTGCCAGACTTTCTCGAGGAATTTTTCCCGGCCCAGATCGTGGCGGGTGAGGCCTTGTGCGGCCAGTTGGCGTTCCACCACCATTTGGGTGGCGATACCGGCGTGGTCGGTACCGGGCTGCCACAGGGTGTTGCGGCCTTGCATGCGGCGGTAGCGGATCAGGCAGTCCATGACGGCGTTGTTGAAGCCGTGGCCCATGTGCAGGCTGCCAGTGACGTTCGGCGGCGGAATCATGATGGTGTAGCTGTCGCCCTGGCCACTGGGCTTGAAGTAGCCGTTTTGTTCCCAGGTCTGATACCAGCGGGATTCAATTGCACTGGGGTCGAACGTCTTTTCCATGGTTACCGGTGTCTCGCGTGGTTGAGGCCTTTTGATTCGGTTCGTGCGGGAAGCGTCGACCGGGGAGCGGGTGAGGGTTTTCAGGACACGCCACGAGTACATCCCTGTAGGCTCGGCAGCGGCCATCCCTGGCCGCTGACGTTCCTGAAACCCTCACCCGCTCCCCGGCCGACGCTTCTCGGAATTCCGAAGGCCGTCAAGTATACCGGTGCGGGAAGAATTTGGCTGCCGTGAAGGGCAGCCGAGAGGTCACTTTTTCCGAATATCCTTGAACATGCGGTCGACTTCCTGCTCCAGTTTCATCCGCAATTCCGCCTCCATGCGGGGCATGTTGGCGCGGATCACCTCATTCACCAACTGGCTGGCCTTCTGCCGCAGGGCCTGGTACTCCTTCGAGCCCGGTGTCGCGTCAAATGACAGCTTGTTGAGCGGGTTGGTCTGGATCAGCTTGCGCAATTCGGCAGAGGCGTCGTTTTGGTGATTTTCGCGGATCTTGTCCAGGGTGGACTTGGGCAGGAATGGGTTTTCATTCTTGCTGGTGGTTTGGAAGCGATTCAGCGGCTGGGTAATGCTGGCGGCGGTGTGCTGGGTCGCGGGTGCGCTGACCGAAGCGGCGGTGGTTGATGCAAAAGCTGCCGCAGCGGGTTTTGGCGCGGAGGGCGCCGTTGGCATTACCGGTGCCGATGCCGGACGCATTGCCTCGGCCGCAGGACGGGCGGATGCCGGTTTGGCTGCGGGTGGCATCTGTGACGCGGGTGTTGCAACAACAGGTGAGTGGGGCGGAGCAGGAATAGCAGCCGTCTGCACCGGACGAGCTTCGCTGGCAGCCGGACGAGGTGGTTCCGGCATCCGCTCATGCGCCACAGGCGGCTCTACTTAGGAGGGCTGTGGGCTCGAGCGCTGCTGACGTACCGCGGCGCTGATCTCCAGCGGATCGTTATCCAGGAAACTGTCATCCAGCGACAGATTGAAATCCGCGCTCGGCCGGGTGTTGAAACGGGGGGCGCTGTGATCCAGCGAGTCGGCTTTCTGCGGCGGCGGAGTCTGCGGGCGAATGGGGGCCGGTTCAATGAATTCTTCCGGCTCGTCCTCGATGAAGCGTTCGTTCAGTACTGGCACATCGTCGACAAAACTTTTCAGCACCGGAATATCTTCGGGCACGGGGCGGCTCGGCAGATCGTCCTCGTCGTCGAGGTCCTCGTCCAGCAGGCGGCTGAGGGATTCCAATTCATCCAGCATGTTTTGTTTTTCTTGTTGTTTTTGCGTGGGTTTGCTGTCGCCGTGGTTCATGGGGCCGTCTCACGGTTGAATATTGTGCGTCTTTAAAGAATAGCCCTTTTCCCTGTAGAGGCGGAAATTCTCCCGGCTTTGTGACCGGGATTCCGGTTTGCCGGGCACGATCTCGGCAATCCTTTGAAAATCCCCGCAAAACGTGGGGATCGTGCCGGCCAGATTCACTAATACATCAGTATGCCCAGATGCCTGACCCAGATGGGAAACCAGTACCGGCAGGGCTGGGGCGCTGGCACCGGATTGCGTTGCCGCACCGTGCGCCAGGAAGGCTCCGTCCCGCTGCCAGAGCTGGTCGCTCAGCGCCTGGGTATCGGCGGCGTTGCCCGTGTGCACATAAATGCGATGGCCACGACGAAACGCCTTCTCAATCAGCCGCGCCGCGTAGAGCAGCGGCGACAGGCTGTTGTCTTCCGGCAGGATGTAGAAATCGACCTGGGTCATTTCTTTCTGCATTACTTCTTGCCGCTGTGGTTTTTGTCCGTTTGGCTGATCAGGTACTGGGTCAGCAAGGGGACCGGGCGGCCTGTGGCACCTTTGGGCTGGCCGAGGAACGAGGTGCCGGCCACGTCCAGGTGCGCCCAGGGGTATTTCTTGGTGAAGCGCGACAGGAAGCAGGCGGCCGTGATGGAGCCGGCTTTCGGTCCGCCGATGTTGGCCATGTCAGCGAAGGGGCTGTCCAGCTGAGACTGGTAGTCATCCCAGATCGGCAGTGGCCAGACGCGATCCTGGGTGAAATCGGCCGCTTGTTTTAACTGGTCCACCACGGTGTCGCTGTTGCTGAACAGACCGGTGGCGTGGGCGCCCAACGAAACAATGATGGCCCCGGTGAGGGTGGCGATATCGATCACCGAAGCAGGTTCGTAACGTTCGATATAGGTGAGGGCGTCGCACAGCACCAGACGGCCTTCGGCGTCGGTGTTGAGGATTTCTACAGTTTGCCCGCTCATGGTGGAGACGATGTCGCCAGGGCGGCTAGCGGTGCCACCAGGCATGTTCTCGGCCGAGGTGATCACGCCGATCACGTTCAGCGGCAGTTTCAGGTCAGTGATGGCCTTCATGGTGCCCAGCACGGATGCGGCGCCGCACATGTCGTATTTCATCTGGTCCATGTCGGGGCCGGGCTTGAGCGAGATGCCGCCGGTGTCGAAGGTGATGCCTTTGCCGACGATGATGTGGGGCTTGTCGTTTTTCTTGCCGCCGCGGTAATCCATGATGATCAGCTTGGCGGGCTGAGCGCTGCCAGCGCTGACGGACAGCAGGGCACCCATGCCCAGTTCCTTCATTTCTTTCTCATCGATCACTTTTAACGTCAGCTTCTCCACGGATTTCGCCAGTTTTTTGGCTTCGTCCGCCAGATAGGTTGGCGTACAGACGTTGGGCGGCAGATTGCCCAGATCCTTGGTGTAGCTCATGCCGTCGGCGATGGCCTTGCCAGTGGCGATGGCGGAATTCTCGGCGCCCAGCAGGGTCAGTTTCTTCAGATAGATTTTTTTCTGATTGTCGGCGCTCTTATAGTGGTCGAAGGTGTAGGTGGCGGCAGTGGCCAATTCGACGATCTGACGAACCAACCAGCTGGCGTCGCGGTTCTTGACGCTGAGTTCGCTGACGTCCAGTGCGGCATCTTTCGCCACGGTGCTCTTGACCACGCTCAGGGCGGAGGCGATGGCTTTGCGGAATTGGCCGTCGCTGGTCTCGCCTGGTTTGCCGAAGCCCACCAGTACGATGCGTTTGGCAGCAATGCCTTGCACGGCGGGCAGCAGCAGGGTCTCGCCGGCTTTGCCGGTGATGTCGCCGTGCTTGAGCACCGCGCCGATCTGACCGCCGCTGGCGGCATCCACCGCCTGGGCGCCGTCACCCAGGGTGCCGCCTTCGTACACCGCCAGGATCAGGGCGTCGGTCTTGACCGCATCGGCCGCCGCTTTTTTGCTGAGAAAGTCCATGAAAAACCCCGCAAGACATTCGAATTTGATTAATGGATAATGGCAGCGTTTCGTTTTAGCTAAATTCGATACTTTTTACCAGACCACGCCTAGCTTTATTTGATGATTATCTATCGCTATCTTTCCCGCCAGCTGTTCTGGGCCACCATCGCCGTGAGTTTCGTGCTCACGTTCATCATCGTGTCCAGTCGATTCCTGCGCCTGTTGTCCGACGCTGCGTCCGGCCGCTTCGATGGCGTGGCGGTGTTGATGATCACCGGCTACCGGTTGCCGGGTTTTCTGGAAATGGTACTGCCGCTGGGCTTGTTCCTGGGCATTCTGCTGTCTTACGGCCGCATGTATCTGGAAAACGAAATGGTGGTGCTGCAGGCCTGCGGTGTCAGTCAGAACCGTTTGGTGGCGCTGTCGATGATTCCAGCGCTGTGCATGTCAGGTGTGATTGCTGCGTTCGCCTTTTATGTGGCGCCCTGGGGCGCGCAAAAAGCCTACGAGGTGGTGCTGGAGCAGGAGAAGCGCTCGGGCCTGGAAGTGCTGAGTCCGCGCCGGTTCCATTCGTCGAATGAAGGCCGCACCGTTACCTACGCCGAAGACATCGACACCAAAAAGGCGGAAATGAAAAATCTGTTCATCGTCAATTACGATCGCGCGGCCAAAGCCGGTGCCTATCGCAAAGTGGTGCTGATCCGGGCGGTGAAAGGGGAATATCACCTTGATGACGCGGGCAACCGTTATCTGATCATGAAAAACGGTGAGCGTTTCGAAGTGGATCCGGGCAGCGCGGATTACACGCGATTCCATTACGACGAATACACGCTGAAGTTGAAAGACAAAAACGTGACCGCTCGGACGCTGAAACATGAGGACTACACCACCCGTGACCTGCTGGCGGAAGACAGCGTAATGGCCCGCGCCGAAATGCAATGGCGCTTCTCGCTGGCGCTGCTGGTGCCTATCGTGGTGTTGATAGGCGTGCCGTTGTCGAAGGTGAATCCGCGTCAGGGCCGTTATCTGAAAATGCTGCCGGCGATTCTGCTGTATCTGGGCTATCTGTCATTGCTGATGGCCGCACGCGGTGCGATGGAGAAAGGCAGCATTCCGGCCTGGCTTGGTATTATGTGGGTGCATGTGCTGTTTTTATTTATTGCAGCGGCCATCAATTACTGGCCCCAATGGCAATTGCAGCGGGCGAAGCGGCGTATGGATCTGGAGTTGCAGCAAGGAGTAGCTGCGTGAAGTTGCTGGACCGTTATATCGGCAAAACCGTCGTTGCCGCCATCCTGATGGTGCTGTTGGTGCTGGTCGGGCTCGACGGCACGTTCGCATTTCTGGCGGAACTGAAAGAGCTGGAGAAAAATTACCAGGCGCCGCAAGCGTTGATGTTCATCCTGATGACCCTGCCGCGCCGCATATATGATTTCATGCCGGTGGCGGTGTTGATCGGCTGTCTGGTGGGCATGGGCACACTGGCCGGTACCAGTGAGCTGACGGTGGTGCGTGCCGCGGGTGTGTCCATCGCGCGTTTGGTGTATTCCGCCGTGCGCCCGGTGCTGGTGATGGTGATGCTGGGGCTGGTACTGAGTCAGTACGTGGTGCCGAAGACAGAGCAATACGCGCAGAGCGAACGGTCCCGTCACTTGGCGGCCGGTCCGCCGTCCAACGCCCGCGATGGTTACTGGTACCGCGAGGAAGGACAGTACATTCACATTCAGGCCATTCAGCCCAACGGCGTCATGTTCGGTGTGTCGCGCTTTCTGTTTAACGAGAAAAACGATCTGGTGCAGTCGGATTTTTCCGAACGGGCGATTTATCAGGGCAATTACTGGATTCTGGAACGGGCGCGGCAAACCCGTATGCTGGGTGAGCACACCGAATCCGAATCCTTCAAAACCCTGCGCTGGGATACGTCGGTGACGCCGGATGTGATGTCGATCGTGGCATTAAAGCCGGATTATCTGTCCATCACCGGCTTGTACAACTATGCGAGCTATCTGAGCAAGCAGGCGTTGGAAAGCAAGAACTACTACTTCTCGTTCTGGAAGAAAGTATTCCAGCCGATCACCACCGTTGTGATGGTGTTTATCGCCATCTCGTTTGTGTTCGGGCCGTTGCGATCGGTGACGATGGGGCAGCGCATTACCGCCGGTGTACTGGTGGGATTGGTATTTCACTATGCCCAGCAATTATTGGGACATGCCAGCATCATTTACAACATTCCGCCGTTGCTGGGTGCCATGCTGCCCATGCTGGTCTGTCTGGTGACGGGCATTCTGCTACTGCGCCGGGTGTGAGCCGGCGCTGTTTACTTTCCGCCTTCTGTTCCCTGCCGCTTCCTGTATCTGCTACTGCGTGCGCCGATACGGCATGACTTTTTTGTTCTCTTCCTTCGGCAGCAACAGCGTGCGAGTGCCCGACAGGCTGTCGTGCCAGGTGTCCCGGCTCGGGCTGATCAGCACCCACAGATAACCCAGTCCAAACGTCGACAGCGACAACAGCGCGACTAAAAAACGGCTCAAGCACTGCAACAGATGCAGCGGCCGGCCGTCCAAATGGGAATCCACCACCCGCAGACGCCAGGCGCGCATGCCCAGGGTCTGCCCACCGTGCAGCCAGAACCAGGAATAAAAGGCGAAGGTCCCGGCCAGCAGCAATGGCAGCAGGGTGAGTGGTAGCAGATGTTTGTACTGCGGATCTTCCGTGTTGGCGGGCTGGCCGGTGATGAGCTGATACAGCTGCATGTAGAGAAAGCCGATCAGCAGCCAGATGGCTACCAGGATCAAAAAATCGTACACCATCGACGCCAGCCGCTTGAACAGCCCCGCCGAGGGAAAATCGAGATAAGACGTGGTCATGGTATTTCCGGGATCGTACCGTTGGCGAGGGCGCAGCTTAGCATAATTTCCGCGCCGGCCAGCCCGCCAATCGTGCTAACCTTTCCCGATTGCCCGGGTGATGCAACTGCAACGGACGGAGTGTTCTTGGCACCACAGATTCTCAATCGGCAACGGCGCGCGCTGCGATTCCTGCGGGACGGTGCGCGGCGCAGGGACATGGATCGCAACAGCACAAAACGGATGCTGTTGTGTCTGGCATTGCTACCGCTTTTACTGCTGTCGCCGCTGCTGCGGGCCGAGCCTTCGATCAAAGTGAATCTGGTGGACGCGGCGGACGATGCTGGCCTGGAAAAGAACATAAAAAACCATATCAGCCGTTTGGGATTCGCGACGGGCGCGGACGCACGACGGCTGCGCATGCTGATCGAGAAAAATGCGCGCACGGCGTTAGAGGCCTTCGGCTATTACGAAGCGCAGATCACAACGGAGATCGACGGCGACGACGATGATGCCACGGTCCATGTG
>DATLII010000305.1:0-3687 GCA_035539495.1 Dongiaceae bacterium | reverse complement strand
ATCATCGGCAGATCCATTATGTCCACGTTGAATTTGTCGCACAGAATCTTACGGAACTCCGGCGTATCCAGGTTTTTCAGGAACTGATCGAAGCGAGGACCATATTTCACATCCTCAAGATTGAAGCTGCCGCCGTCGCGGAGGGGGGGGAAATCGCGAATGACACCCTGCACTGCATCAGTGAGGATGGAGTGGTCGACGACGAAGTAGGGATAAGGATCAGTCTGGACTTGGGCTTTACGCAGTGCTTCAAGGTTGAGAATGCTGGCCATGTTCGGGTGTATCTGTGGAGCGTAAATAAAGAAACAATGGTTAAAACATAGCATTTTTTGCGCTACCAGACGAGGCGATCCTTCGTTCCAAACGTGACCGATGTCAACGCCCGAGCGCGATCGCTAATGCGCAGGCTCTGTCTGGGACGGTGCCGTTGTCTCTTGCCCTCGTAGCAACAGCAACAGGGGACTCGTCATCAACACCACGATCATCATTAGGCGGAAATCATTCAGGTACGCGATAGTCGCAGCCTGTTGATTCACCATGTTATTCAGCATTTGCAGGGTGTCGGCGGACTCGGTGCCGCTGCTTTGGGCCACCACTGCGTCGATCAGGTTGCCGCGCACGCCGTAGTTCACCAGGTGCGCCCCCAGTTCGGCATGATTGACCTGGGTGCTGCGAGCCAACAGGGTGGTGACAACCGAAATGCCCACGCTGCTGCCGATATTGCGGATCAGGCTGAATACCGACGCAGCGTCATTGCGGAAACGAGGTGCCAGCGTGGAATAGGCCAGGGTGCTCAACGGAACAAACATGCAACCCATGCCCATGCCCTGGATAAAGCCGTTGCGGATCACGTCCCAGCTGGAAACTTCCGTTGTGAACAGACTCATTTCGTGTAGCGACCAGGCGGCTAACAGCAGGCCGGTCAGCATGATCAAACGGGGATCGATCCGGGAGATAAGACGCCCCGCCACCAGCATGGCAAACATGGAGCCCAATCCGCGCGGCGCCAGCACGATGCCGGTAGTGATGACCGGATAACCCATCAGCCCCTGCAGGAACGGCGGCAATAACGCCATGCTGCCCAGCAAAATGATGCCCACCACGAAGATGAAGCCCAGGCTGGCGACATAGTTGCGGTCGCGAAACAGAGCCGGCTCCAGAAATGGTTTGTCCGTCGTCAGGATGTGCACTACGAACAGATAGAACGCCAGCCCCGCCACCACGATTTCAGTGACGATTTCGGTGGATTCCAGCCAATCCTCGCCCTGGCCGCGGTCCAGCAATAATTGCAATGCGCCGATACTCAAGGCCAGCATGGCGAAGCCGAATGTATCGAAGCGGCGATCGCGGTCGCGCTCAGTCTCCGGCATGAACACCCAAATTCCCATCAGGGTGACGATGCCGAACGGCACGTTGATGTAAAACACCCAGCGCCAGTTGTAATACTCCGTCAGCCACCCGCCCAGCGTGGGGCCGATGATGGGACCCAGCATCACGCCCATCGCCCACATGGACATCGCTTGGCCGTGCTTTTCCTTCGGATACGTGTCCAACAACACGGCTTGTGACAGCGGTACGAGGCCGGCGCCAAACACGCCTTGTAGCAGGCGGAAGATCACCATTTCCGGCAGGTTCTGCGCCAAGCCACACAGGACTGACGTGAGAGTGAACCCTGTCACGCTGACCAGGAACACTCGTTTGCGACCGAAGCGTGCTGCTAACATGCCGGTGGGCGCCGTCATGATGGCGCAGGCGACGATGTAGGAGGTGAGTACCCACGACACCTGATCCTGAGTGGCGTTGAGCGAGCCCTGCATATGGGGCAGAGCCACGTTGGCGATGGTGGTATCCACTGTCTGCATGATGGTGGCCATCATGATCGACAACGTGATCCAGCCCGTGCGGCCGGCATTGCCAGCAGCATTGGTGCTGGCGCTGCCAGTAGCCATGTCGGCGTTGCCTGCGGTCATGTTAAGAATCCCGCTGGGTAAACAGGGCCTGTTTCATGTGAGGGTAACGACCGGTATCGATTTCCACTTCCGTGCTCATGCCGGTGCGCAGTGGTAAATCCTGCGGCCCGTTTTCCACGCGAATGCGGGTCGGGATGCGCTGCACCACCTTCACCCAATTACCCGTGGAGTTCTGCGCCGGCAACACCGAAAACTCCGAGCCGGTGGCGGGGCTGATGCTTTCCACCACGCCATTCCAGATTTGGCCTGGATAGGTATCCACGTGGATCGATACTGCCTGGCCAGGGCGCACATCGGTAAGATCGGTTTCCTTGAAATTGGCTTCGATCCAGAGCGGGCCCTGGCTGACAAAATTCACCATCGGCAGGCTGGCGCGGGCGTAATCGCCGACAGCAGGTGCGGTGCCCACATAGCCGTTTGACGGTGCATAAACCACGGTGCGGGTCAGGGAAATCTGCGCTTTTTCGCGCTCGGCATCGGCCGCTTTGTACAGCGGATGCTGTTCCACCGCCAGGTTGGGATCGTTATTCAACGACACCAGAATCTCTGACAATTCATGCTGCAGAATCAGCACCTTTTTCTGCGCCATGCTGTGGCGCAATTCGGCATCATCGCGTTGTGATGCCGACACTGAGCCGTGCGCAATCAGCGTCGACTGGCGTTTCAATTCGCGGCCAGCGAAATCCGTGTCCACTTGCGCGCGTTCCAGTTCCGCCTGTTTTTGGCGGTAAAGCGTTTTCATCTTGTTGATGTTCAGCACCGCGGTGGCCAGATCCGCTTCGGCTTTGTGCAACACCGCGACATAAGGTTCCGGCTCGATGCGAAACAACTCGTCGCCTTTTTTTACTGCCTGGTTGTCGGTCACCGACACCGAAATGACGGGGCCGCTGACATCGGGTGCCAACATGATTTTGTCGGCTTTCACGTAGGCGTTGTCGGTGCTGACATAGCGGCCGCCGGTAAAGTAAGCCCAGCCGGCGCCGGCCGCCACCACGGCAATGCCTGCCAGCATCAGGCCGCGACGCAGCCAGGGATTACGATTGACGGGTTGAGCGGGGGTGTTCATGCGTTACTGTCCTGCGTCAGGTTCTTGCGCATCCGTACTAGCGTGCGCAGCAGTTGTTCCTGGTCTGCCGCGGAAATATTGGTGAGGGCCTGTGCCCGGGTGAGGGCGCCCTGCTCCCACATCTGTTCCAGGATGGGATTGGCGCGGGGGGTGAGATACAGGTTGAAAGCACGGCGGTCGGCCGGGTCGGGGCGACGTTCCACCCAGCCCGCGGCTTGCATGCGATCGATCAGCCGGGCCACGCTGATGGGCTGCATATCCAGGGTCTCGGCCAGATCGATCTGGCGCACGCCCTGGTTGCGGGCCAGATGGACCAGCACCTGCCATTGGGCTTGGGTAAGACCCAGATCCTGCACCTGGCGATTGAAGTTGCGGCGGATCAGGCGAGCCACGTCGCTCAGCAGAAAGCCGAGACTGTCCTGCGGTGGTTTCTTGATGGGGGCGTCTGCCAGGCTCACCGGATTCTCCAAATTAATAAGCATGCTTATATTAATAGTACATATTATAAGCTCGTCAAGGTGAATTCATGCCATGGCTTTGTGGGCAGGCGACAGGGGTGGTTGCTTAGGTAGGCGACGACAGAGGGCAATGCCCGTTGAAAACAATGCTCAAGGACGGGGCTAAGTGATAGTGGGAAAGGTTTGGCGGAAT
>DATLII010000304.1:0-13142 GCA_035539495.1 Dongiaceae bacterium | reverse complement strand
CTATATTAACAAGGCTCGCGTTTTCGTTAAATTATTCTGCGGAAATTGACATCCCGACACCTTTCAAAATGGGGACAAAAAATAACTGTCTGTGAACTAGTCAAGAATTCGACGCCGGCCCGTTGATGCGTTACTCCTACCTGTCGTACATCTATAAGGGACTAAAAATTCTTTTGGCTCATCAGTTAATTGTGGTGTGTTTTTGCAAGGATTGGGAGCGTGATCAAATGGCAGCTGATCAGATCGTATTCGTCGACCGCTCCGCCCTGCTGATGTTTGAAATCGACACTATTTAAAAGCCGGGGCGGAATTCAATTCCGCCCCGGCTTTTTTTGTTGAGACATCTGCGTGTCGCTAAATTTCCAACGACCGAAAATCACAATCATTGACCGAAAAGTCGCGGAAGTCGCGCAATTCAGTGCGCCAAATTCAGCAGACCCTTATCGCTTGTTCAGTTCTATTTTAAAACTTACTATCGCAACAATTCATGTTACATGAATGGATGTCATTTCATTTTGACACCCTGTCAGCCCCTTTTCCGAGAGTCCACACACTCTGGCGTTCTTTTTCTTTCCACGCCATTACTGAACGGGTGCCACTTCATGAACGCCATCACCAACGTCATTCAAGGCCCCGCCAAAGCGCCGGAAAATGCCAGCGACCTGCCCACGGCCTGTGTCATCTGCTCGCACAACTGCGGCGTCCGCATCGACGTCAAAGACAACGAGATCGTGAAAATACGCGGGGATGAAAACCACCCGTCCACCAAAGGCTACATCTGCAACAAGGCCTATGCCATTCCCAACTACATCAAGCACAAACTGCGTGTCGAGCATCCGCTGAAGAAGCGGCCGGACGGCAGTTTCGAGCGCATCAGCTGGGACCAGGCCATTTCGGAAATTGCGGCCAAACTCAATCACATTCGCCATACCCACGCGCCGCGGGCGATTGCCCTTGCAGGCATCGGCGGCCAAGGTAATCACTCCAATACCTTTGGCGCTATTCCCTTCATGTACAGTGTTGGATCGCCAAGCTTCTTCAACGCACTGAGCCAAGAAAAAACCCAGCACGCCATGAACGACCGCCGCCTCTTTCGGAGCACGCCCGATCTGTATCTGCCGGGAGACGAACACTATTCCGACTACGCGATCTTCATCGGCACTAATCCTTTGGTCAGCAATCGCGGTATCAATGCCACCGACTCCATCAAGGAGATAGGGAAGAATCCTGATCGCAAGATGGTGGTGGTGGATCCGCGCATCACGGAAACCTCTCGTCGCGCCGATCGGCATTTACGTGTGAGACCGACAAGGGACGTGTATCTGCTGCTCGCCCTCGCCGGCATCCTCGTGCAGGAAGATCGGGTCAACCGCAACTTCCTGCACAACAAGACTCGCGGTTATCCGGAAGTGGCGTCACTATTGCGGCGAGTAGATGTCACGGAAATGGCCAGCCGTTGCGGTGTGTCGCTTGAAGACCTTCAGGCCACCGCCCGCGAATTTGCTGCCGCAAAAACTGCCTGCATCAGCTACGACCTCGGCATCGAGCAGATTCCGCACTCGACGATCATTTCCTATCTGATCCGCATCATCCTGCTCATGACCGGCAACCTCGGACGCCGCGGCGGTAATATTTTTGTCCAGACCTATGGCCCCAACATGCCGTTCATTTCCTCCTCGCCGCGCGCGCTGGTCTCAGGCCTCGAAGCCATTCCCATGTTCGTGCCGCTGAGCCAGTTCTCGCCCAACCTGATCCCCGAGGAAATCCTGAATGACCACCCGGAGCGAATCCGTGCATTGATTGTGGACGGTGCCAATCCGCTGGCGAGCTATGCCGACTCCAGTCGCTTCCGCGAGGCCTTCGCGAAGCTGGACTTACTGGTAGTTATCGAGCCCGCCATGACGGAAACCGCGCGCACTGCCGACTACGTGCTGCCAACACCGACCGGTTATGAAAAATGGGAACTGTCCACGTTTCCCAAAGACATGATCGTGCCGCAACTGCGGCCACCCGTGGTCAATGGTCCCGCCGAGGCTCTGCCGGAAGTGGAGATTTATTTTCGTCTCGCCCGCGCGATGGGCCTTATTGCACCTGCACCGAAATACCTGCATCGCCTGGCGAAGAAAGCCCGCACGCCGCTGGGTTCTCCTGCCTATCTCGCTGTGCTGATTGCATTGTCCGCCGTCCGCGGTGGCGGCTCCCTGCCCATTGCGGGCCGTGCCGTCTTCTGGGCCTACGAGACCCTGGGCCCCCTGCTTCCCAATCCCATGCTGTCCAATATCTGGCTAATGACCCTGGGCTATGCGCTGACCCGGCGCGACCAGATCGATCGCGCCCTGCCGGAACTGCGCACAATCAAGAATCCCTTTGTGGTGGTCGAGCGGATTTTCAATAAATTACTGGCGCATCCGGAGGGCGTGGTAGTCGGCCATCTGGATCTCAACACCAATTTCGACACCTACTGCGGCTATCGCGATGGCAAGGCGAGAATGTTCCAGGCGGATTTCGCGCGCGATATTGAAGCGCTGCTGCGCAACAATGCGGAAGCGAACGATCGCGAATATCCCTTCATACTCAACAGCGGCCTGCGCACCGGCTGGAGTGCCAACTCGCTCATCAGGGATCCCGGCTGGCGCAAGGGCAAAGGGCCCCATGCGGCCCTTCACATACACGCTGAGGATGCCGCCGCGCTCGGTGTTGAGAATGGCGCACAGGTCAAACTGAGCTCACGCCGGGGCAGCGTGACGGTAGCGGTCAAGATCGATGCGGCCACGCTGCCTGGTCATGTGCATCTGCCCAACATCTTCGATCTAAAATACCCGGATCCCGAAACGGGTGAACTGCGCTCAACCGGTGTAACGATCAACGAGCTGTCGGATGCCACCGACCGTGATCCTTACACGGGATGCCCCAACCTTAAGCGCATTCGATGCCGCATTGACCCGAGCGATGTACGAAAGGCCGAGCAATAAGGCACGCTTGAAGCTTTAGCCACCTCCGCTCACCGCGATGTTGGCATTTGAATGCCCATGAAATTTTCAGCAAATGACTGAGCGGGGCTCAGTGCCAGGATTCGATTGCATCAGCAGACAGGCTAAACACAAAACAGTCACGCGTTCTCTCCAGGGCGCGGCGTTTAAATATCGTCTAATTCCACATTGACTGATCGTCCGCATTTCACAGGGCGGCAACTTCCGGGTTGCCGCCCTTTTCTTTTTAGCTCAGAAAGCACACAACTCGCTGATTTTCAGGGGTCATCGTCTCAAAAGGGCTGGGACCCGCTTCACATTCAGAGCAGCAGAAATCCGCGAGACCCCAGAGTGTGAAACCAGTCCGAAAAATACCGCATACCCGCCTTCTAAAGTTATTCACGTAAAGCAAGCAATTTCCCAGCTGCACACTTTGAAGGTGATTTTTATGTTTAACTCCGCAACCAAAAAAGGGACTATCAGCTCGAAGGGATTCTTGTTCTTTACCGCAGTTCTGTCACTGGTCACCAGCCTCAACGCCGAAGCTCTGACAAAAGTGTCACAACCCTCCAACACTACATCGTATGAAGATCAATCGGTTTCGTTCACCGTCAATGCCACCAGCAACCGCTCTATGCGCTACTACTGGTACAAGAACGGCACCATGCTGAGCATCAAAACCAAAACGTTCTCGATCCCGACAGTCACCATGAGCCATGCCGCTACTTATTCCTGCATGGTGACCGACGGCTCCACCAAGTTCAATTGCGATCCGTTCACGCTGACTGTGAAAGAAAAAGTCCGCATCACCAAACAGCCGGCTAACCAGGTGGTGGACGCAGGCTCCAAAGCCAGCATGAGCGTGATTGCTACCGGTGCCAGCCCGATCACTTATCAGTGGTACAAAAATGGCGCGGCTGTTAGCGGTGCAACCGCCAACACCCTGACTTATGACAACGCTGTTGCTGGCAACGCCGGTAGCTACCATGTCGTGATCAAGAACGGTGGTCCTTCTGCAACTTCCAGCACTGCCAGCCTGCAAGTCGTCGCGACTGCAACCACCGGTTCTGCCAAAATCAGCTGGCAAGCACCGACTGCACGGGCGGATGGCGCTGCACTGGCCGCTAACGAAATCGCCGGCTACACCCTGTACCACTCTGACTCGAGCACTGGTGGTCTGACTAAACTGGCCTCGCTGACTGCTGCCGAACTGAGCATCCAAGTAGACGATCTGAGCGTAGGTAACCACTACTTCGCTGTGACCACTACCGACAGCAAAGGTCTGCAAAGCTCAATGTCTTCAACCATCAGCGTACAGATTCAGTAATCTGATAACAGAGAAGTAAAAAAGCCTGGGCGGAATTGAATTCCGCCCAGGCTTTTTTATGTGGCAAATAAATTGTTGTGCTTCGCAATCAGAGTCAGATGGAAGTAAACTCAATCAACCCGGCTAGCCCAGCGACGCGCCCCATGCAAAGTGCAAAAAAACTACTTTTTATTGCGCATGCGCCTTCCGAGAACACCAAAAGGATGGCCGAAGCTGTTATTGCGGGGGCGACTAATTCCGACATCGCGAATGTCAATGTGCGATGTCTTGCTCCGCTCGAAACGCAGCCCGACGACATAATTTCAGCCAACGCAATCATCATCGGCACGACAGAAAACCTGGGTTACATGGCGGGCCTGATCAAAGATGTTTTTGACCGGTGCTACTACCCCTGTTTGGAAAAGACGCAAGGTATGCCCTTTGCTTTTTACGTACGCGCAGGACATGACGGCACAGGAACTCGGAGAGCCATTGAGAGCATTACAACCGGTCTACGCTGGCGACTGGTTCAAGAACCTCTTATTTGCAGAGGCGAATTCAAGGAGGAGTTCATCGCTCAGTGTGAAAATCTTGGCTTGACCATGGCGGCCAGCCTGGAGGCCGGCATCATTTGACGCCAGCCTCACCATAAAAGGCATCAGTCCAGCTTATTCAACGCCGGCGGTGGCAGCGACGCCATCAGATTTTTCAAGCCTTCGCTCCACTGCTGCCGCAGACTCATCAGGTAACCGTCGTCTTCGTACAGACGCTGGCGTACATGCAGCGCAAACTGATCGACACGATACACCGACATATCCAGCGGCAGGCCCACCGACAAATTACTTTTCATGGTGGAGTCGAACGAAATCAGGCCGCACTTCAGCGCTTCTTCCAACGTGGTGTAATGTTTCAGCGCCCGATCCAGAATCGGTTTGCCGTACTTGGATTCACCGATTTGAAAATACGGTGTGTCGCAAGTGGCTTCGATGAAATTACCTTGCGGGTAGATATTGAAAAGCCGCATCACTTCACCGCGGATCTGGCCGCCCAAAATCAGCGAGCAGCTGAAATCCACACCCTGCGATTGCTGGCCCTGCGCATCCCGCGCCACCACCTCGCGCATGGTCTGGCCTACCATCTCGGCGGCTTCGTACAGGGATTTCACGGTGAGAATATTGTGCTCGTTGTCCTTAATGCGGGCATTGAGCAAGCTGACGATGCTTTGCGTGGTAGCGAGGTTGCCGGCACTCATCATCACCAGCACACGCTCGTCATGCTTGGTGAAGAAATACATCTTCTGGAAAGTGGCGATATGGTCCACACCCGCGTTGGTGCGCGAATCCGACAGGAAGATCATGCCGGTATCCAGTTTCATGGCCACGCAATACGTCATCGTTCCAAACTCTCCATCAACAACATGCTGTCAACACACTTGCTCCACCAGCCGCTCGCGGGCAGACCGTTGATATTACACCAGCCCCTGAGCCCTACCCACCATTTTCCCGGCAGGCTTTCCTCGCACTCTTTTTTGGTCTCTCAACCTCTTAGGGGTCTAGTTAGGGGACCAGGCAGCAGCGCAGTGCCCTTACAAAGTATGGGCCAAAGTCAGCTTGATTGGTGAATACCCGAGTAATCCGCTAGAATTGCGCTGTTTTTTACCGCGCAGTCGCCCACGCCACCCAGACGTCCCTATGCAAGCAGCCAAGTCCCTGTTCACCTACCCCCGTTACTGGGCGGAGTGCTTCGGCACCGCACCCTTTCTGCCCATTTCCCGGGCGGAGATGGAAACCCTGGGCTGGGATAGCTGCGATGTCATCATCATCAGCGGCGACGCCTATGTGGATCACCCCAGCTTCGGCATGGCGGTAATCGGCAGGTTATTGGAATCTCAAGGATTTCGCGTCGGCATCATCGCCCAGCCGGACTGGAACTCGGCGGACGCCTTCCGCATTCTGGGCAAGCCTAATCTGTTTTTTGCGGTGTCAGCGGGCAACATGGATTCCATGATCAACCGCTACACCGCCGACCTGAAGCTGCGCCATGACGACGCCTACACCCCCGACAACGAGGGTGGCAAGCGGCCTGACCGCGCCGTCATCGTCTACAGCCAACGCTGCCGGGAAGCCTACAAGGACGTGCCAGTGATGGTAGGCGGCATCGAGGCCAGCCTGCGCCGGATCGCCCATTACGACTATTGGTCGGACAAGGTCCGCCGTTCCGTGCTGATGGACGCCAAGGCCGACATTCTGGTGTACGGCAACGCCGAACGCGCCGTGGTCGACGTGGCCCACCGGGTCGCTGCTGGCCAGGCCATGAAGGAGATCCGCGACGTGCGCGGCACCGCCGTGCTGCTGAACGACCTGCCGGGTGACTGGGATGTGAAGGATTCCACCCGCATCGACACCCCTGGGCGCGTGGACCCGTACAAAAATCCGTATCACTGGGAAGGCGAGGCAGAGGCCAACGCGGCTCCCTGCGCCACCGGCGACAACAATCCGGCGATGGTGGAGCCCCAGGTCATCCACATCCGTCCCTCCCCCGGCGCGAAAAAAGAATTCGTGTTGCTGCCGTCGTTCGAAAAAGTCGGCAACGACCCGGTGTTGTATGCTCACACCTCGCGCGTGCTGCATCTGGAAACCAATCCGGCCAATGCGCGCACGCTGGTGCAGAAGCACGGCGAACGCTATGTCTGGATCAACCCGCCAGCGATTCCGCTCAGCACCCAGGAGTTGGACGACGTATTCGAATTGCCGTATCAGCGCGTGCCCCATCCCGCTTACGGTGAAGCCCGCATTCCCGCGTATGAGATGATCCGTTTTTCCGTGAACATCATGCGCGGCTGTTTCGGTGGCTGCTCGTTCTGCTCCATCACCGAACACGAAGGCCGCGTAATCCAGAGCCGGTCAGAAGATTCCATCATTCGCGAAGTGGAAGCGATCCGCGACAAGACCCCAGGATTTACCGGCACCATTTCCGATCTGGGCGGCCCCACCGCCAACATGTACCAGCTCAATTGCGTGAGCGAGGAAATCCACGCGCATTGCCGCCGGTTGTCCTGCGTGTTTCCGACGATTTGCAAAAATCTCGTCACCGATCATTCGCCAACGACGCGCTTGTATCGCCGCGCCCGCGCGCTGCCGGGTATCAAACGCGTGATGGTGGCGTCAGGCCTGCGTTACGATCTGGCAGTGCTGGATCCGGAATACGTGCGCGAATTGGTAACGCACCACGTGGGCGGCTACCTGAAAATCGCGCCGGAACATACGGAAATGGGCCCGCTGTCGAAGATGATGAAACCGGGCATGGGCGCATACGATGCGTTCAAGAAAATGTTCGACAAGTTCTCGCAGGAAGCCGGCAAGGAACAGTTCCTGATTCCCTATTTCATCGCCGCGCATCCAGGCACGACGGATGAAGACATGATGAGCCTGGCGTTCTGGCTGAAGAACAACGGCTTCCGCGCGGATCAGGTGCAGACGTTCTATCCGTCGCCCATGGCGATGGCGACCACCATGTACCACACGCAGAAAGATCCGATTCACCGGGTGAATTACAAATCAGACAAAGTGTTCATTCCGAAAGGGTTGAAACAGCGGCGCCTGCACAAGGCATTTCTGCGTTATCACGATCCCGATAACTGGCCGATGATTCGCGAGGCGCTGCAGCGCATGGGCAAGTCGCACTTGATCGGCTACGGTAAAAAACATCTGGTGCCACCAACGCAGCCGGCGAACCATCCGTCGGGGCAGAAACCCGGGAACCGGCAGGGCGATGCCGAACAGCACAAGCCGATGCGCCCGTCAGGTGATCAGCCACGGCGCGGGCAAATTTTGACGCAACATACCGGCTTGCCACCGCGGCAGGGCACCGGTACGAAGCCGACGCAGAAACCCCAGCCAAAAACGTTGCCGAAACGCGACGCTGCGGGCAAAACCGGCCGGCCGGGCGATAAAAAACCGGCTCGCCCGGCACCACAAGGTGGGCGCGGCAAGAAGCCCCGCTGAAACCCGTTGCGCTGATCCAACTACTCTGAAAAATCTCTCCCCGATAAAAGCGTTGTTGATGATAAATGAAAAGGCCCGACTCATTCGGCCGGGCCTTTTCATTCAGCGCTGTCTGACATTACCCTGCCGCGGGTGTCGGCGCACTGACGGCCTGCTCTGCGGTTACCGGACGGCTGTAGGTGATTTTCTTGCTGCCACCCTCGCAACTACCCACCACTTTTAACTCGCCCACCTGATCACTGGGCAGGATATCCAACGCGTAATTGATGACGCCTTTCGCATCCAGCTTGGTCTGGATTTCAGTTTTCAGTTCGTCACAAGGTTTGAAAGCAAAAGAAGCCGTTGAAACCGACAGCAACAGGACAGACAAGGCAACGCGTTTCATGCAGATTTCTCCGTGAGATTTGTAGTGGTCCGGTTCAAAGGGTCCCGGTGGCAGGGAGTGAGGCTTGTGTGCTCCTTCAAACCCTCGCAACCGGGAATGGAATCAGTATGCAAAGGGAATGCGGCAGGATATCGGTGGGATTGTGATGAATTATGATGGCTCGCCATTAGAACCACGGCGCATCAGGACCATAGAAAGGCTACCACTGTTTTTCCCAGCACCTGGCCATGAAACACGGCCTCCGCCGATGTGGCCAACGCAGCACCGAAACAAACCTGCAATGGCAGCAGGTGTTCCTCGCGCGGATGGCTGTAACGGGCATGGGGTGCCTCCTGCCAATGGGCCAGACGCTGCTCGCGTTGCGCCGCGCTTAACTGAGGATCGCAACAGCTTTGAATCAGCCACTGATCGAATTCTCGCGCCCACCGGCCCTGTTCGGAATCAGCCGTGTGAAAAAAAGCATGCATGTTATGGAAGGACATACCGGAGCCGATGATCAGCACACCTTGTTCGCGCAACGGCGCCAGCGCTTTCCCCAACGCAATGTGCGCCGCCGGGTCCAGCGATTGCAGCAACGATAATTGCACTACCGGTATCTGCGCCGTGGGAAACAGCAATTTCAACGGAATAAACATGCCATGATCGAAACCACGCTGGCCATCCAGTTGTGGATCGAAGCCTGCTGAGCGCAGCAAATCTGCTATCTGTTGCGCTAACGCTGGATCGCCTGGTGCTGGGTACGTGATCGAATAGGATTCTGGCGGGAAGCCGTAATAATCGTAAAAGAGCGCCGGTTGCGGAGCGGAAGTGAGTGTGGGTTGCGCCGTTTCCCAATGCGCACTGATCAGCAGAATGGCCTTGGGCTGACCCAGTCGCTGCGGCAGCTGTTGCAGGAATGCCACTAGTTCCTGGTGAGAAGGCTCGCCCAACAGCGGCATGGGTCCGCCACCATGAGGCAGGTACAACACGGGTTGTGTCGATGACATGAGGGCAACCTCCGCAAGCATTCAATCTTGGTATCAAGCGACCAACAAAAACGTCAGGCCACCAGCACCGCGCCAGTGGCCTTAGAGGCAATCGCCACGGGCCATCAACGCTTGGCGTCGCGACCTTTTTCCACTTCCCGAGAATACGCCAGGTTTTTTGCCGCATCCATGGTCAGCAGCTGCATGAAGTTTTTCACTTCCGCATCACCACCCACAGGCACGCCGCCACTACCGCCGCCGAATACATACTGTGGCACTTTACGCTTCGAATAGGCTTCTGCCCACACCTTCTGGATCGACAATTCGGTTTCCAGTTTCTGCGCCAAGGCGTTGTCGGCCTCCAGAATGACTTTCTTCTGATAGGCTTCCGCTTCCGCCAACGTGCGCTTGGTTTCAGAATCGATTTTGGCTTTATCCAGATTGATTTGCGCGGTCTCGCGGGAAATCTGCGCTTCTTCCTTCAGCTTCTCCGCATCGGTAATGGCCAGCTGTTTGTCAGTTTCGGCTTCGGTGGTTTTCTCGATCTGGTCCACCTTGGCCTTGGCTTGCCGTTCTGCTACTTCACGTTCACCGCGGGCGATGGCCAGCAAACGCTGCTCTTCTTCCTGAATGCGCTGTTCGCGGGCGATGGCGCGGTCCGCCGACGCTTTCTGTTTCAGCTGCATACGCTCGACGAAACGCTGATTGGGTTTCATGTCGGTCACGCGCGCATCCACTACTGCTATACCATAGTCGACAAATTTCTGCGGCTTGCGCAACGGGATGCCTTTGTCATCCAGCACTTTGCTCACGATGAAGGTCACCTTGCTTTCGTCACCATAATCCTCCTGATCTTTACCCAGGGAGACATTGGCACTGCCCTTCTGTTGGCGCAGGCTGCGGATCGACACTTCTTCACGCCGCACCACGAAAATGCCGTTGATCATCTGGTTTTCGAATTCATTGTTGAACTCGGTACGGCCACCGGAATAGTAATCTTCCGCGCTCATCAGCGATGCGTTGGCCTGCAGCGTTTCTTTGAAGGCAGGAATCAATGCGGTGCGCAACAGGTTTGCAGGGGAACGGTATTCATGGGCGAGTTTCAGGAAGCCTTCCTGATCGGTCGGCATGCTGAAACGCACGGTGGATTCCGCGTGGGCATCCACTTGGTCCAGAAACATGATCTGCATTGGTGGCATGGCGCCGGAGGTCTCCGTGCTTTCCACTTCTGCGTATTGTTGGCTTTCATCACCGCCCGTTACTGCCTGCACGGTCATGGCCCGTTTCCAGGCATTGGTGCGGCCGAACAGGAAAAACTGATAGCCCACATCGCTCACCACTTTTTCATCCCCCAGGATGGTGCGCACGTGATAGATGTAACCGGGCTCGGCGTAAAAAATCGAATTGGACAGAACGATGAACAGCCCCACGATGGCGGCGACACCCCCAATGATTTTAGGTGACTGTCGCACGCTATTGGCAATAACCGACATACAAACTCCTTGTGTACGAAACGAAGCGGCAGCAGCGTAGCAGATGCGCGATTCCCGCACATGTGAAAAGTCAACAAAACAGAAGCCTAGCAGGCCACTGCAAAAACGACAGGCCTGCAGGAAAGAGGAAATAATTGGAGAGGTTCAGCCCAAGTCGGGAGCAGACGTTTCCGTCATGAAACCGGCAGCATGGCGATGACCACCGCCGCCGAAACGGGCAGCAATGCGTGCCACATCTTCGCCGTCAGTATCGGATCGCAATGACCAACCTCGGCGGGTGCCTTTGTCGGTGTAACCGGCAGCAAAGGGATGCCCCTTGGCCAGCTCACCCAGCAATTCACTAACGATGGCGCGGGGACAATTCACAATCGGAACGCGGAAGCCGGCAATGGTACCCATGACAGCGCCACGTTTGTGTTGCGCAATCATTTGGTCGCGGTAACGGTTGATAGCGCGGCCTTCCTCGACCAGCGCCTTTAGCGCATCCGGCTGGGTTGCCCATTCATGCCAGGCTGGAAACGAAAATGGATGCGACATTAAAGCTGCATTCATGTCGTGGCTGCCGGGGACTTCGAAACGCCAGAGATCGCGATCCTGCACACCGGCCAGCAGTAGCGGCGCGGGTTCCTGATGAAAGTATTCCCAGGTGATCATGGCGCCGGAGCGGTCCATGTCGAGATGCAGTTCCAGGTTGGAAAATTCCTGATCCATTCCAGCCAGATCTTCCACTGCACTGATATGGTGATCCAACACGATCACGCGCGCCGCCTGACGACACAGAGTTTCCATTGATGCGCGCTTGTAAACGTAGTCGAGCAGGTAAACAGTGCGTCCACTCACGTTCGGTGGCGTGTCCCCATGCGCGGCCGGCAAATATTCCGCAGGCGTACCGAGTTTGATGTCGAAATGCACAAAGGCGGCATAGGCACTGCCGAATCCATCAAGGCAGTTACTGTGGAAGATGACCAACGGGATGGACATGACGAGCAAAACTCACTAGCACAATACGAGCGTGAAACGATTGGGCGCGACTATATCACGCTGATTCCATTTGCCCGCGTTTCAAAATGTTATGGTTTGCAGCGCTCGGCAACAATCAGGATATTACGCGGCGTCACTTTGCGCGGGCAGAAGGTACCAATAGCCGTTTCATACCCTTGTTCCTGCAGAAACAAGGCGCGATCCAGCGCCAACCAGATCTCCAGCGGCCGCCGAAACAAAAAGCGCACCAGATCCAGCGCAGACACCTCGCGCAACCGCTGCCAGCCTCGCTGTTCGTAGTAATTCCAATCCACCTGCTCCGGCAATGTCAGGGATTTCAATTTCGCACAGTGATGGCAGAAATCTTTGAAATCCGCGCGCACCCAGTCCCCTGGCAGCGACGGAACCGGCAAAAATTCATTTAGGTTACGCACATCCCGCTGTAGACAGTCGAATCCCAATCGCTTGGCCTGTAGGCGCAAACGCTGTCGTTGTTGATATTCGCCGGCCGTTACGGTTTCGATTACGGCCAACTGCAATTCGAGGCGATTCAGCAACAAAGGTATACGCTGCGCCGCCTGCGATAGCGGACGGTATTGCGCGTCCGCAATTTTCTGATAACAGCAGGGCGCCAGTTGCACCTGTTGAACACCGTGCAAAGCAGTCAGTCGCAGTAGATTCAGGTGCAGATCACCGCATGCATGCAATGCCACAATGCGCTGATCCCGTCGAAGAAAATCCTCTACTGCGGGCGCCAGCACATCCACCTGATAGGATTGCAGGTTGCTCTGCCATTGCTGCGCGCGCTGATTGGCCTGTTCAACCAGATCGGCATTCCATTCCAGTGCCGTTACCGGTTGCCCGGAACAGCGCTGCAAGACGAAACCCAGATGGGATTTGCCACCGCACCATTCCAGAATCGGCAAAGGAGCAGCGGGAGAGTCAGTGGCAGGCAACGCGGCGGCAAACGCCTCGATCTGCTGCCATTTGCGGCCGGGAATTCCTGTCTGCAGCCGAGACGCCAGCTCAGGTAGGGAAT
>DATLII010000303.1:0-5244 GCA_035539495.1 Dongiaceae bacterium | reverse complement strand
TTCATATGCCGCGTTCAGCGCTACCTGCTCGTACGCAATGTCGTAGAGGCCGCAGTACACCGGATAAAAACTGTAGGTGATGTCCGGGAACAACAGCGGCTGCGGATGTTTCAACAGCGCCTGAAATGCGTGAGCCAGCACCTCATCCGAACCATTGCCAACGAATACCTGGCGGGGGCTAACACCATGCCGTTGCGCCACCGCCGCTTTCAGCGCACTACCCGTGGGATCGGGGTAAAGACGCAGACTGTCGGCCACTTCTGCCTGCAGGGCCGCCAGCACTTTCGGCGAAGGCCCATAAGGATTTTCGTTGGTGTTCAACTTGATCAGGTTGGTCAGCTTCGGTTGTTCACCCGGCACATAGGGTTGCAGGGCGTGAACCACCGGGCTCCAGAATTCGCTCACGGTCGCTATCTCACAGATATAGGTTGTCGAGGGCTTGGAAAATCAAACGCGTGTGGCATCTGCACTTGAGCTGCAGCGCTTGAACGGGAGCATAACATCCCGCTGCCCCGGGCCGAAATCCCGGGAACAGCGGGGCTGTTTTCTCCATCAATCGTTACGCATCAATGGAAGGGGAACAGGTAATTCATCCAGGACGCCATCCGCAGCAGAATCTTGCGCATGATCGCCACATGGTGGAAATGCTCGCTGTACACCGCAACCTGACCGAAGGAGCCGCCCGGCATCTTGTCGGCATATTGCTCAAAGGCCGGATCGTCAATGACCACCACCACCGGTACCCGGCCGGGCAGCACGGGTCCGGTCAGCGCAATCAGATTGCCGCTGGCCTGCACCTGGCCTTCCGCCATCACTGGCATCACCTGTTCCACCTTGCCTTTGAATACCTGACCGGGCAGGCCGTCGTAAGTAACCTCCGCTTCGTCTCCCGGCACCAAGCGCAACAGGCTGTTCTGACGGAACCAACCAACAATGCGATGGGATTCATAGGGCACGAATACCATCAGCGGTCGCAGAGGCATGGGCACTGCCATCAGGCCCGGCCGCGCCATCATCTGGATGACATAACCATCTTCCGGCGCTGTCACGGTGGTACGTTCCACATCGTATTCAGCCGCCGCCAGTTCCGGCGTCAGCCGGTCAACCAACGCCTTGGCCTGGTCGTAATCCCGCTGCGCCACTGCGCCACGGGCCAGCAGTTGTTTGGCACGATCGAAGTCCAGTTTCGCCGACGTCAACTGCGCTTTCAGCGACGCTACCTTGTTCTGATAAGGCACAGGGTCGATCTTGAACAGCACATCGCCCTTTTTCAGCATCAGGTTGCCCTTTACCGGCACCTCCACCACGATGCCCCGCACCGGCGCCACGATCGGTGTAGTGACGAAATAGGTGCGGCTCACTTCCGAGAAGGGATGGTTGTAATTCATGGCGAAGATCAGCGCGCCAATCAGGATCACACCACCGAGCACGGCAGTGGGCACGCTCCACTTGTTGAGCGGAATACGGAAGATCTTGAAAATGACAACGCAGATGGCCGTGTAGGTCAGTATCAGTAACAGATCCATTATTGCGCTCCCCCTTGTTGCGGAGCAGACGGCGCAGGCGTTTCAGCGGCGACCGTCTTGACCTGCTCCAATGCTTCCACCCGCGCATGCAACTTGGCTATTTCCGTCAGCAATTTATCCTCGCTGGTGGCGCCATCAGCGCCGCCGAAACCCCACCCCCGGTCTTCCCGGTACAAGGTTGCCCAAATCCACAGGAATGGCCAGATCACATGCAATGTCAGCAAACTCACCCAGCCCGCCACGTGGATCGCGTCTTGGTGGGGATGGTTGCGATGCTTCGCAATGTCATAGGGGATATCATGGATAACGATCACGCCGTAAAACAGGACCACTGCGGCGAATATCAAAATGCCCAGAGCAACGTATTCCAACATGTGCAGAGTTCTCCGCCCTCGAAGGGGCATGCAAGGGGACTAGCTGCGTCATCATATACGCTGCACGTGTATGGCTACAATCGACCCAAGCCCGGCCACATCAATGAAAGGAAAAGTTCATGTAGCGGCGGCGGCTGTGTCCCATGCTTCTAAATATCGCCCGCGATAGTCACCACAACCTTGCCAACCTGCCGGTTGGATTCCAGATACCGATGCGCCTCAATAATCTGCTCGAACGGAAATACCTTCGCCACAATCGGGCGCAATCTGTTGGTCGCAAGCCCTTGCTCGATGAAATCCCTGGCAGCCTGGAGTCGCTTCGGATGCCCCGTCATTTCGTGAACCAGATATCCCCGCAGCGTCAGTGATTTTGCCAACACTGACGGCAGCGGAAACGGCGTCGGCTCGGCGCTCAAGCCACCGTACTCGATCAACATACCGCCGCGCGCCATCACTTCCGTCAACGATGCCACGATGCGCCCGCCAACCGGATCCAGCGCCACCCGCGCACCTCTGGATTCCGTTATTTCCGTCACCCTAGCCACCAGATCTTCCTCCGCCAACGCGATGACATGGGCAGCCCCTGCATCAAGCAATGCCTGCTTCTTTTGCAGCGTCCGGGTAACCGCTATGGGAATCGCGCCCACCAGCTTGGCAATTTGAATGGCCGCCAGCCCAACGCTGCTTGAAGCCGCCGTAATGACAACCACCTCACCTGGGCGGAGTGCAGCAACCTCAATAAGAGCACCATAGGCCGTGAGATATTGCATCCAGGCTGCGGCAGCCAACTCCATACTTAACGATGCAGGGTTCCGCACCACCATCGCAGCCGGAAAATTGATGACCTCCGCATAGGTGGGCCAACGCACCATGGAAATCGGCGGAATCACACTGACTGCATCGCCCACGTCTAAACCATTAACACCGTCGCCCACCGCCACGATGACACCCGCCGCTTCCAGCCCAAGCCCGGAAGGAAACGTCGGCGTTTCTATATAGGTCCCTGCACGCAGCAAGGCCTCCGCCCGGTTGAGCCCCAACGCCCGCACCTGAATTTGCACTTCCCCCGCTCCAGGCGCTGGCACCTCGACCTGTTCGATGCGCAACACCTCGGGGCCGCCATGCTGGTAGAACCGAACCACTCTTGCCATCTGCCTTCTCCTGTCCATTTTGGTTATGAATGAACTTTACGGACGGCAAAACCCCTGATAAATAGACCAACATGAACAACATTAGAAACCAATGGTTTTGAATATGGACCGATTAGCCAGCATGGACGTGTTTGTGAAGGCCGTCGACCTGGGATCTTTCGCCGCGGCGGCGGAGCTACTGGGCCTGTCGGCGCCCATGGTGGGCAAACATATCCGCGCCCTTGAAGATCGCCTGGGTGTACGCCTCATCAACCGCACTACTCGACGTCAGAGCCTGACGGAGTTCGGCCGGGCCTATTACGAACGCTGCAAGTCGATTCTGCTGGAAGCGGAAGCTGCAGACGCCTTGGCGGCGGATCATCTGGCCGAGCCTCGCGGCAAGCTACGCGTCGCCATGCCGGTGCACTTCGGCCGGCACTGCGTAATGCCCATCCTGCTAAAACTGGCTGAGCGCTATCCCGCACTGGAATTGGATTTGTCACTGAGCGACCGCCTGACAGATCTGGTGGAGGACGGATTCGACCTGGCCATCAGAACCGGAGAGCTGGAAGACAGCGCGGGCGTAGTGGCGAAGCGGATTGCGAGTCAGCGCATGATCGTCTGCGCGGCGCCAGAGTATCTGCAGGTTCATGGCCATCCGAGAACCATTGAGGAATTGGCGGATCACCAGGCCGTCGCCTACCGACGTTCCGGGCCGGTGGCGCCCTGGCAGTTCCCAGGTGAAACGGAAGCACCGATCGAGATCACACCCCCTTCCCGTCTGCGCTTCGATGACCTCGCTGCCATCGCCGATGCCGTAGCTGCAGGTGCCGGTTTGGGATGGCTGCCATCGTGGCTGGTACGCGGCCAGCTCGATGCGGGAACGCTGGTGGAACTGCTACCGGAGCAATCCGGGTATCCGTATTCCGTGTCGGCGCTCTGGCTGAAGACGCCGCACCTATCCTTGAAAGTGCGCGCGGCGGTGGATTTGTTGGCAGAGGAACTGCCGCAGCGAGTGCGATGATGCTATTTAATTTATTACTTATACCAAGTGAACCGGCTGAGAAACGAATAATCACGCCATCTCTACAGGGCAAAGCCATGCGGCATCATTTAATTTCCCACAATTAATCGCCCGCCTAAAACCCCTATCCTCTTTTTCCGCTCAAAAAGCATCCATTACTGTGGTTTTCCAGGGTTCACCTCTCAGGCAGGCTGGGACCGGTTTCACATTCAGAGCAGCAGAAATTCGCGAGATCCCAGAGTGTGAAATCAGTCCGAAAAATACCGCATACCCGCCTTCTAAAGTTATTCACGTAAAGCAAACAACTTCCCCGGCAGCACACTTTGTAGGTATTTTTTATGTTTAATTCAGCAACCAAAAAAGGGACTATCAGCTCGAAGGGATTCTTGTTCTTTACCGCAGTTCTGTCACTGGTCACCAGCCTCAGCGCTGAAGCCGCAGTGACTAAAGTGTCACAACCGTCCAACACCACCGCGTTTGAAAGCCAGTCGGTTTCGTTCACCGTCAACGCCACCAGCAACCGCTCCCTGCGCTACTACTGGTACAAGAACGGCACCATGCTGAGCATCAAAACCAAAACGCTCTCGATCTCCAGCGTTGCCATGACCAGTGCTGCTACTTATTCCTGCATGGTGACCGACGGCGTTAGCAAGGTTAATTGCGATCCGTTCACACTGACTGTGAAAGAAAAAGTTCGCATCACCAAACAGCCGGCCAACCAAGTGGTGGACGCAGGTTCCAAGGCCAGCATGAGCGTAGCGGCCACCGGCGCTAGCCCGATCACGTATCAGTGGTACAAAAATGGCGCGGCTGTTAGCGGTGCAACTGCCAACACGCTGACCTATGACAACTCTGTCGCCGGCAACGCAGGCAGCTACCATGTCGTGATCAAGAACGGTGGTCCTTCTGCAACGTCCAGCACTGCCAGCCTGCAAGTCGTCGCTACTGCAACCACCGGTTCTGCCAAAATCACCTGGCAAGCGCCGACAGCACGGGCGGATGGCTCTGCACTGGCCGCTAGCGAAATCGCCGGCTACACCCTGTACCACTCTGACTCGAGCACTGGCGGTCTGACCAAACTGGCATCACTGACTCCCGCTGAGCTGAGCATCCTGGTAGACGATCTGAACGTAGGTAACCACTACTTCGCTGTGACCACTACCGACAGCAAAGGTCTGCAAAGCTCGATG
>DATLII010000302.1:0-6352 GCA_035539495.1 Dongiaceae bacterium | reverse complement strand
GGCATGATGACTGCCGCCTGGATGGATTCACTGCGATTTCAACTGATGCAGAACTCTCACACTGCGCTGGCGTGCATCGTCACGTCTGGCATCGAAAATGCGCGCCGCAGCGGCGATCCATGTGATGCGGATTTTTCTCATCAACATCTGACACAAGCAGGCACGATCAATATCGCGCTAGTAAGCACGGCGGCTTTTTCTCCAGCAGCGTGTATCGAAGCATTGCTGGTGGCCACTGAAGCCAAAACTGCAGCCTGTCATGATCTGAAATTGAAAAGTCCAGTGTCGGGATTGACGGCGACGGGAACCGGCACTGATTCCATTTGCCTATTGAGCGCAAATTCACAAGAAAACGTGCTGGAGTACTGCGGCAAACACACGCAGATGGGCGAATGGATTGGACGCGCGACCTATGCTGCGGTGTACGAGTCAGTAACAGCCTGCCTGAATTTGCCGAAAGCGCGTTAAAGAACCGCTGAACAACTACTCTGCCAGAATCCGCCGAATCGCGTCCATATCCAGATGCTGCTCCGTCGCATCCGCCAGACGATCGATGTGGTGCTCCCGCAAAGCACGGTAATCCAGCTTTTCTGCCTGCACCAAACCGCTCCAGGCCAGCAGCGCACTCAACGCTTCCGGATGATCGAAAATGCCGTGCAGATACGTACCCGCGATTTGTCCGCAGGGCGACCAGGCGCCATCACAAACGGCATTGTTTTGACCGTCGGCAGGCGCTGCTACAGCATCGAACCGGAGCAACGGAATTTCCAACGCGGGGCCAGTACTGACACCCGCATGAATTTCATAACCTTCACAACGCGCACCTTGTGAACTCGTATCGGCTGACTGATCCGCACCAGACTCCGCCTTCAACAGCAAACGCCCGCTACGTCGATGCAATTGTTTCTGCGGCCGCAATTCCGTCGTCATATTCAACCAACCAAAACCATCCATGCTCTTTTGCGCGCCTTCGATACCTAACGGGTCCAACAGCTGCTGCCCCAGCATCTGAAAACCACCGCAAATCCCCAGCAATTTACCGCCAAATCGTAAGTGACGCTGCACGATGGTTTCCCACCCCTGCTCCCGCAACCAGCGCAAATCCGCAATCGTATTTTTACTGCCCGGCAGAATAATCAAATCCGCTGGCGGGACAACTTCACCACCACGGACATAATGAAATTCAACTTGCGGATGCAGTCGCAGCGGATCGAAATCCGTATGATTGCTGATGCGCGGCAACACCGGCACTACCACAGAAATCTTGCGCGCGGATTTTTCCACGCTGATCGGATTGATGCCGTCCTCGCCATCGATGTGCAAACCGTGCAAATACGGCAGCACACCCAACACCGGCTTGCCCGTGCGTTGTTCCAGCCAATCCAGCCCCGGCTGCAGCAACGCGATATCGCCGCGAAAACGGTTGATGACGAAACCCTTCACCCGCGCCTGCTCGGATTCACTCAGCAATGCCAGCGTACCCACCAGATGGGCGAACACACCACCGCGATCGATATCCGCCACCAGAATCACCGGGCAATCCACTTTCTCAGCAAAGCCCATGTTGGCAATGTCACGCGCCCGCAAATTAATTTCGGCGGGGCTGCCCGCCCCTTCCACCATGATCAGCTCATACTGCTGCTGCAAACGGTGATAGCTTTCCAGCACTGCGTTCATCGCCAGCGCTTTGTATTCGTGATACTGCACCGCGTTCATCTGATGCCGCGCCTGGCCATGAATAATCACTTGGGCGCCGATATCGGTGGTGGGCTTCAGCAACACCGGATTCATATCCACTACTGGCTCCAGTCCCGCTGCCTGCGCCTGCAAAGCCTGAGCGCGGCCAATCTCGCCACCGTCCACCGTCACCGCGCTGTTCAGCGCCATGTTCTGGGGTTTGAACGGCACCACCGCCACGCCCTGGCGCCGGAAAATACGGCACAGCGCAGCCACCAAAGTGGATTTGCCGGCGTCGGAGGTGGTGCCCTGCACCATGAGGGTTCTGGCGGTCATGGTATACTTCGCTTCCTTTTTTCCGCGCATTATCGCATTTGAAGTTTTGGAACTGATGGAATTCCCGCTGACATCCCCATTCACGCTGCTGATGCAACTGCTGCTGGCCCTGGCTCTGGACCAATGGCTGGGGGAGCCGCGTCGCTGGCATCCGCTGGTGGGCTTTGGCCGGCTGGCGCAATGGCTGGAAACAAAACTGAACAGCGGCAACGATCAACAGCGATTTTGGCGTGGTCTGGTGGCCTGGAGTCTGGCGGTACTGCCGCTCACCTGGCTGACACTGCAAATGTCCGCTGTATTCGGGATGCTATTCCAGATCGTGCTGCTGTACCTGACCATCGGCCGTAAAAGCCTGTTCGAGCACAGCCGCCGTGTGTGGCAAGCGCTGCAAGAGCAGGATCTGCCCGCCGCCCGCCATCATACCGGCATGATCGTCAGCCGTGAAACGTCTCAACTGGACGCCACCGGCTGCACTCGCGCCACTGTGGAATCCGTGCTGGAAAACGCCAACGACGGCATCGTGGGTGCGCTGTTCTGGTTTGCCCTGCTCGGCGCACCTGGAGCCGTGCTGTATCGTCTGGCGAACACGCTGGATGCCATGTGGGGCTATCGCAACGAACGCTTCAACTGGTTCGGCTGTGCCGCCGCCCGTCTCGACGATGTTCTCAACTTTCTACCCGCCCGCCTGTGTGCTTTGGCCTATGCTGCTGCCGGACAATTTCAGGTGGCCATGCACGCCTGGAAAACCCAGGCCCATCTGCTGAAAAGCCCCAATGGCGGCCCCGTCATGTGTGCGGGCGCCGGCGCGCTGGACCTGCAACTGGGCGGCCCGGCAGTCTATCATGGCACCCCCCTGGACAAACCCTTTTTCGGCGGCGAATACGTGCCCCAAGCGCAGGACATCCTGCGCGCCAATCAACTGGTGGACCGCGCACTCGCGATCCTGCTGCCGGGCTTCGCACTGACCGGCTTTTTGCTGGCGGGATTCTTCCTATGACAAAGCCAAACACGGCAGCGCCCACACCGGTGCAACACGGCGGCAACTTACACACCGCCATTCAACGCTATGGCATTCCCCGCGCCGACTGGCTGGATCTTTCCACCGGCATTTCACCTTTTCCCTGGTCGGTTCCAACGTTGCCTGCCGACGTGTGGCAACGTCTTCCCGAAGCGGACGGCGCACTGGAACTGGCAGCACGCAATTACTATGGTTGCGATACCTTGCCTGTGCCTGGTAGCCAATGGGCGATTCAGCAACTGCCGGCATTGTTCGCCGAACGCCAAAGCATCGCGCGCGTTTGGCTGCCGCAGGAATGCTACGAGGAATATCGTTACTGGTGGCAATTCCACGGCCACGCCGTTCAAACCTATACCGCGTTACCTGCAGCAGAAGAATTGCAGACACAAGATTTGGTCATCGTGCTCAACCCCAACAATCCGTCGGCACGTTACACGCCAGTGCAGGATCTGCTGATTCTGGCAAACGATCTACGCACGCACGACGGCTGGTTGTTGGTTGACGAAGCCTTCATGGACACTACGCCCGAACAATCACTGCTGCCACACATTGCTGAGGATGCGCATGTGATGGTATTGCGGTCGTTGGGAAAATTTTTTGGTTTGGCGGGCATTCGCACGGGATTTGTTTGCGGCAATCGAGAGATACGCGAGATATTGCAGCAACGACTGGGGCCCTGGTCCATCAGCCATCCCACGCAGTGGATCGCGACACAGGCGCTACAGGATTTAACCTGGCAATCAAATATGCGCCAACAGTTGCCAACACAAAGTGAAACGCTGCTGCAGTGTTTGGCTTGTCACTTTCCAGCGGAGATTCTGGCTAACACCCCGCTGTTTGTCACCTTGAGCCTGACACATGAATCAGCACTGCACTGGCAGGACCAATTGGCACACCACGGTATCTGGACTCGTTGCTTTCCACATTGGGGAAAATTACGGGTTGGACTGACCGATGACGCAGGCATGGAGCGATTGGTGTTGGCGTTGAAAAATTGCGATTCAATCCGATTGAAGTTCTAGCAGAACAACAGCAAGCCCACTGCGATTCTGCTCCATGCGCCAAGTGCAGTGCCATGTAATGAAATTCGACACCCGCAAGATCGCACCGACCTCACCTGTATAAACCGCGCATCAACCCAACCTCAGCGTGCAAAAAATACAACCGACGATGGCGAGATTGCGCAGCCTATATAGCCGTCATTCCTCGGCCCGCACAAACCCAACACAAAATTAAACAAACCGCGCAAACAGAGCGCAGATTTCACCAAAGCATTTGAATTTCAAATTGAAAAGGGCTTTTAGATAGCCGCGACCCACCGAAGTTTTTTCGCTTCAATAAACAACATGTCTTTCAACCATTTGCATGCCGTTATAGCCGCAAGCATCAAAATCCACGCGCCTTACAGCAATTGAATCTTAGATCCAGGTCACAAAACTGTATATTTTTTAATCACACCCTGATCATTCCAGTTCAGTGCGAGGTTGTTTTATGGATGTCAGACAGGGAGAAAAAGACAAAACCTGGTTCCGCAGCGAGCGCGTTCTGCACATCAATGACAAATGGTTTTTTCTGACGCGAGAACAAACTCAGGAAGGACCTTTTGCAACACGGGGTGAAGCCGAGCGTGAATTGAATTATTACATCCGCAACATGAATCACTTTGCGGTTATAAGAAATCCCTGATGTTGCACTGCCGAAATACTGCGGCAACAAATGGCAACGGATTGCCATCGCATATAGCGAATACTTACCAAAACCAACCCACCACCAACTTTAAATCTATTGAATTTCTGCGCACGCGGACCGATCTTTAAAGTAGCAGCAGCAGAGATTTCAGACGCAATGGATCATGGCAGACTCTTTGCTTCTCTGAAGTATGAAGATGAAGTTTTGACGGGAGTAACGTCATGGGCATCAGCAGTAACGAGTTCCTGCAGTATGTAATTCAACCCACCTTGCGACAATTGGGTGTGCAATCCAACAGCGCTGAGCAATTACTGTTGGCTACGGCTCACCATCAATCAGGCCTTGGTAAGCATCTGCAATTCAATAATGGCATCGGTGTGTACGGCATCACTGAACGCCAACACATTGATGTTTGGGATCATTACCTGGCGTTAGACGCTGATCTGGCCAGTCAGGTACGCGGCATGGCATCGCAGCATGAGTTTCCTAAAGCACCGCATCTGGAATTAGCGACCAATCTGAGTTACGCCACTGCAATTGCCTGGATGATTTACCGCTCACGCAAATTTTACCTGCCGGAATCTTTTACAGCGCAGGATTTGTCGAAGTGTTGGCGCGAATGTTTTCTGGAACGTCCCGCCTGCGATAAAGACACAGCAGAGTTTGTGTGCGGTTATCAGGCGCTAGTACACAGTGCATTAGTACAAGATGAGATAACGCAAGGTACTGCTACCACCAGCCTGGCGGCCTGATGGCAGCAGCAAAATAGGATTACAGCAGTAACCGCCGGATATCCGCCAGTTGCTTCGCCAGATAGCTGGTAAAGCGCGCAGCATCCGCACCGTCAATTACCCGATGGTCATAGGACAGCGACAGCGGCAGCATCAAACGCGGCACGAAATCCTTGCCGTTGTACACAGGTTTGAACTGGGATTTCGACACGCCCAGAATCGCCACTTCCGGCCAGTTCACAATCGGTGTGAACGCGGTGCCACCAATTCCACCCAATGATGAAATCGAAAACGTCGCGCCCTGCATATCGCCGGGAGCCAATTTTTTCGCCCGCGCTTTCTGACTCAACACCTGCATGTCCTTGGCGATCTCGATCACGGATTTTTTATCCGCGTCGCGAATCACCGGCACCACCAAGCCATTGGGTGTATCCACCGCAATGCCGATGTGCACGTATTTCTTGAACACCAGATGTTCACCGCCAACATGCAACGAACTGTTGAAACGTGGCAACGCCAGCAGCGTCTTGGCGCAGGCTTTCACCAGGAACGCCAGAATCGTCAACTTCACATCCTGATCTTTCAACGCTTCGGATTCAGACTTGCGGAACGTTTCCAGATCGGTGATATCGGCATCGTCGAATTGCGTGACGTGCGGAATATGCACCCAAGCCCGATGCAGGTTCACGGCGGTGAGCTTGTTGATGCGGCTCAGCTCCACCTTTTCAATCGGACCGAATTGGCCGAAATCGATCTCGGGCAAAGGCGGCAGGCCACTACCACCGCCACTGACAAGTGCTGCAGCGTTGGATTTGTCGCTCAGGCGCTGTTTGACGAAAGCGTGCACATCTTCTTTCAGAATACGGCTACGGGGTCCGCTGGATTTCACCAGGCCCAGATC
>DATLII010000301.1:0-11332 GCA_035539495.1 Dongiaceae bacterium | reverse complement strand
GTCCACCGGCAAAAAATTGAGTGTGCGGGTTTCCCTGCCTGCCAGCGAAAAAGGCGTGCCGGCAGCGGGTCCCTTTCCCGTGATACTGACCCAGTCCGGGTACAACACCAATTTGCTGAGTTTGTTGTTTCTGGGAGCGCCGGGCAATTTGATGTTGGGCACACCGGATTACTTATGGTGAAGCGCGGCTATGTGCAGGTGAGCGTCGACGCCTTGGGCACTGGTGCATCGGAGGGCGGCTGGGAGCTGTTTGGCGAGGAAGAACAGATCGGTTTTGCGGATATGGTGGATTGGGTACATCAGCAGGAATGGAGCGACGGCAAGCTCGGTGTGGCGGGTGTGTCCTATATGGCAATCAGCTCGTTGTTTGCGGCGCAGCGTCGCCCGGATTCCATCGACGCCATATTTGCCAGCTTGCCCTTGGGGGACGCCTTGCGCGGCATTGTCGGCTCTGGCGGCTTGATGAACGCGCATTTTTTGCGTTCATGGATGATGATCACACAGACGCTGTCTACGCAAAATATTCCCGCCATGCTGGCATATCCGCAGCAGATGAATCAATTCATGCGATCGACGCAAGAACATGTGGAACAGATCGACTCGTATTTCCTGCCCTTGGTGGATGACGCGCTGTGGAATGAGCCGTATGTCTCATATGACGGTGAATTCTGGCAGACCCGTTCGCCGCTGCAAAACATCGACAAGATCAAGGCGCCCACTTTTATTCTGGGTGGTCTGGATGATCTCTTTCAACGCGATGAGCCGCTGCTCTATGAACGTCTGAAGCAGAATGGTGTGGACACAAAGCTAGTCATTTACAACGGCTTTCACGCACCCAATTTCGTGCTGTCCCACGTCGGCAATGATTTGGTGCCGCCCATCGATTTTCTGATGTTGCAGTGGTTTGATCACTATCTGAAAGGTCTGGAGACCGGGACCGACAGAATTCCGGCCGTGGTGCAGCATGTGAAGAATTACCCCACCAAGAGCACGCCGGAGCAATTCCGTAATGACAGCTTCATTACTACGACAGAATGGCCGCATCCCGAGGCGAGCGCAGAGCGATGGTATCTGCACGGAGATCTCAGCCTGTCCAGAGATGCGCCCAATGAGGAAATTGCCGGCCCCGTCCTGACGGAACCCCCGGCTCCAATAGTGCGTGCTTACCGCAACGAAGCGTTGCTGGCCGTTGACTATGTCATATCGGATGGTACCAAATGCAGCCGCAGCTTCGAGCAATGGATACTCGGTCTGGCCATTCCAAAAAACTGCTTCTACAGCACGGACAATTCCAAGCAGCAGCGCATCCTGTTTGAAAGTGAACCCATGGAGGAGGATTACTATATAAACGGGCCGGTGCAGGCGGACATCTGGATTGAAAGTACCGTTACCGATGCGGTGGTCGCGATTCAGATCGAAGAGGTCTCCAATCGAAATGCGCAACCGATAACGAATGGACAACTATTGGCGTCCATGCGTGCGGTCGATGAGGAAAGGTCCCGCTTTCTCGATGGCGAGATGATTCAACCTTTTCATTATCTGGCCGAGGAAAGGGAATCCCTTTTGGTGCCCGGTGAGGTGGTGAAAATGCAGATTGAGATATTCCCTACCAGCGCGATTATCCGCAAGGGTAATAGATTGCGGATTTCCATCAGCCCGAGTAACCAGGCGCAAGGCATGCTGAATTATCCGCGTCAGGCGCGGACGGAGAATGGCATTACCACGATTCATGTCAGCCCGGACTATCCCAGCAGCGTTGTGTTTTCGGTCGTGCCGACCAGCACGCTGAATTGATGATGGTCTTTCGGATGTGAGATGACAGTAGAAAATCGCGGTTCAGGAAACCGCGATTTTTTCAAACTGATGCCGGTTGGCCAGCAGGTATTTTTCCAGCTTTTTCATACCTTGCTTCAGCGCGACTCTAGCCACGGGTTTAATGGCCAGCAACGCAAACGCATTGGTTTTCGCTGCATGCTTCAGCGTCAGCTCGCAACCACCGGGCACATCCCGCAAGCTATAGCTTTCCGCGAAAGCATCGAAAGGCACCTTGCTTTCGGTAAAACGAAACGCCATGGAATAGCCTTCTTCCCACCCGAAGAAGTATTCACCCGCTTGCTGGCCGGCAAACTCGACAATGCGAGTGGTGCCCACAGAAAAAGGCTGTGAGCTGGTCCAGATCACTTTGTCCAGCGGCAACCATTTGGTCCAGGTGTCGGCATCTTTCAGCGCCGCCCACACGATATTTCTGGGTAGTTTGAAAGTGTGAGAAACGCTCCATACATACTTGGGCTCGGCGAAAATCGACGCATCGACAGTTTCATGCACCCGGCGCTTCAACATGATCACTCCTCAAATTAAGTAAATTTACCGTGTGAGCGGCATTATCTATCAGGGTGTTTCGGGCTGGAAGATATTGATCCAGTCAGGTGTGTGATTGACACCATCGGAAGCGAAAGTCACTTCGATCAGCGAAATGGCATCATTGCGCATCACGAACCTGGCCGACATCGGCAGCACGCTGCCATCGATGAAGTGCCACTCGATCCAAGTCACCACGACATTGTACTTGGTATCGATAACTTTGCGGCGGTCGGCGACTTTCTTGATGGCAACACCCAGAACCGGCATTTCGCCAGCGCACAGAATACCGATACAGGTCGGCAGACCGTAGAAAGGATGGCCGTTGTCGGTACGAATGACATCCGCGGTGTATTTTGCGAATGGAAGGCCGGTTTGCAGGGCATCCAGATGCGCTTCGGTCAGTTGGATCAAGCGCTCACGCGTCATCGGCTTTTTCGATTCGGCGCCTTGGCCCCAATAATTTCTGCCCACACCCTGCCAGCTTTCGATCTCGGTAATTTCGTCACCGTTGATGCGCAGGCGAGCATTGTAAGGGCCATCCGGAGTGTCAGCGAAAACCACGATCTGACCTTTGTCTTCGTCAGCATAGTAGCGGCGCTCGGAAACATCGCGCGCTGGCAGTGTGGTGGCATTCAGCTCTTTGACATTGGCATTGTGGGTGAAGCGAACGTCCGAACTCAGGGGCAGTTGATCGTAAAAGCCCTGGCCCACCGCGTCCAGCCACTGGTCGCCGTATTGCACCAGCGTGTCGCGAGAAATCAAGTTATCAGGATATTCGCCTGGATGATTCGGCGTTTTTCCCGCTCCGCATGCAGCGAGCTGCACGCAGAGAAATAGCGTTAGTAATTTGAGCAGTTTCATTGGTAACTCCCATGTTTTGGCGAACAGGACCGGCGTAGACAGGGCGCGCTGACGACGGATAGCACACCTTGTTTCCCTGGATATCTCATCGTCCCCCGATGAGACGCGTCATGCTATGCCGGGGGCATGGAAGCAGACAGAGGCAAATCAACTAAATTCGTGTTTAAACAAGGAGGCAAAAAGGCGCACCAAAAAGCGCCAAAGAGGTACCGTGATTTTCACTGGGAAATAGCGAAACTGAAATTGGATTGACTTAAGTGTGTATCAGTTGGCAATCATGTACTGCCGCACGATCGTCTCGATCGTATGGCGCTGGAAGGGCTTCGCCAGATGACCATCAAAACCCTGAGCGTGACTGGTTTGGATCATCTCGTCGGATACGCTGCCGGTGATGGCATAGGCGGGCACATGGAGTCCCATACTGCGCATATGCTGGATGGCGGTCAAACCGTCCATTACCGGCATATCGATGTCCATCAACAGCAACCCTGGACGATGATGAATAACATTGGCAATCGCGCTCAAACCATCCGTGGCCGTAATAACCTGCGCGCCGCAGCGGGCCACCATAGTGGCCAGCAGTTTTATGTTAACGCTGTTGTCGTCGACGATCAGTACGGTGAAACCTGACGGTGATGTTGCTTCATCGCTGCCTTGTCCCGGTAGTGACACATTGGCAATGGATGCGGAGGCGGGTGACGACGAAAATGCAGTAACCCACTGATCCCGTTCTTCGTGGCCAATCGCCACGCTCACCGTAAAGCGGCTGCCTTTGCCGTATTCACTTTGCACTTGGATGTCGCCGCCCAGGTTGCGCGCAATCAGTAGCGACAGATACAACCCCAATCCTGTTCCTGTCACATTGCGTGCGCGGGTGTCATGCGTTTGCGCGAAGACACCGAACAACTGGGAAATCTGATCGGGCCGGATGCCAATGCCGGTATCGATCACAATAAATTGGATCTGACCGGCCTCAGGATCAGCCTGAATTTGCAGGCGTACGCTACCGGTGTCGGTAAATTTGATGGCGTTGGAACACAGATTGATGAGGGCCTGTTTCAGCCGCGTGCGGTCGCTGACCAGTTGCGCTGGCAGCGGAAATACATAATCGATCCGGAACTGCAGGTGTTTTTTCGATGCCAGAATAGATGCGTAATCGTGCATCTCCTCGCAAAAAACGTGCAGATCAAACGCGGTTTTATCGAACGCCATCTTTTGCGCTTCGATCTTCGACATATCCAGCGTGTCGTTGATCAGGTGCAGCATGTAATCGGCGCTGGTGGCAATGGTGCGCAGGTAATCGAGCCGTTTTTCCGGGCTGATATCCGGAGCTAGCGCCAGCTCTGTATAGCCGAGCACGGCAGTCAACGGTGTGCGGAATTCGTGGCTCATGGTGGCGAAGAACTGGGTTTTGGCACGGTTCTGCAATTGTTCCCGTTCCCGTTCCACGTAAGCCATTTTGGTCTGCGCCGCGACTGCGAGCGACAGCAGCAACGATTCCACCGCAAAGCCGGCATGGGTAGACCACAATAACCACCGATCCATCGGAATCACGCCATGTACCTGCAGCAGGAAAATCAATCCGCCCAGAATCGGCATCAGTTCCGACAACAGAAAATAACCCGCCAGTGGAATCTGGCGACGCAGGGACTGCACGATCACCACCAGCAAATAGGCCATGCCCACTAACACATACGCATTCGACAGTGCGCTGAGGTAAGGCGTTAAGCCTCCCACAATGAAGTACACGCACAACAAGGTGCCAACGCCCATCAACACGCGATACAGCACCAACGCCGCGTGGGAAAAACGGAAATCCTCCAGCGCGCGTTTGATGAAAGCCAGATATGCCATGCCCATCAGCACCAGCAACGTCTGACCGGTGACGAGATCGGCGGTGGGGCTGTCGAGAAAAAACCAACGCTGGAAACTGCCATCGAGCATGCTGTTGACGGCGGTGCCTAGAATCAGAAACAGCACATAACGACCATACAGCGATTGCCGGATGGACGCCCATAGAAACAGGTTGTACAGCAGGATCATGGCCATGACGGAATAGAACGCCATCATCACACCGAACTTCTGTTCCCGCATGTCCGCCACTTGGTCACTGCTCATGACGCTGATGGGCAGGCTGACCGGCAACCCCAGCTGCTGATTGTCGACATAACCCACGACGCTGATGGGACCGGCGGTTTCAGGCAATGCAAAAGCATAGTAGCCATGCTGACTGTATTCGGCGGAGTAGGGACGCAAATAACCAGTTTCGATCGCGCGTGTAATGCCCTGACTGTCCTGAATCCACAGGTTCAATTGATACAGCTGGGATTCGAAAATCGGAAAAACCAGCATGGCGGATCGGGCGGCGGGCCCTGAAAGTTGGAAGGTGGTTTTGAACCAGTAGCGGCGGGAGGTATCAGCGCGGAAGAGAAGGTCGTCGTTGTTGCGTTGCAGGTGTTGAGGGTCGTTCAGTACCAACATGTCGGCGTACTGCAACGTTCGGGCGGGGTCGTCCGTCACCCATAACGTGCGGGACAATGAGACCGGCTGTGTCAGATCATCAATGAAATGAATGTCGCTTTGTGCCAGTGTCGGCTGACTGAACAGGGCCCAGATTGCCAACAAGCAGATGCAGGTAAATAGGTGGGCAACACTAAAGCGCTGCCGTGCCTCCGCAACGTGTGAGAGGAGGGGCGGGCGCGCGACATCCTTGCGCTGCAACGGTTTCCGTGTCGGAAAGGGCGTGGGCAATGGCTCGATCTGCTGGTGTCGATGATTTCCAATGGAGTCCGCTCAGTATAGTGGTTTATGAGTCAGGATTTAACTGCCTATAAAGCAGGAAATCTTTCAACATGGGTTTCGCCGTTGCGACCGAAGTAACTTACATGACGCCCGGTCAGCCAAACCGTGTAGCCAACGCAGCCGCCCAATTGTGACAGCCGCTTGAATTCCGGATACATCACCTCGCCCCGTTGAGAGCCTTTGATTGCCGCTTTGATAGCATCGGCGTCGAATCGTTGTGCAATCGCCACATCCGGCACATCCAGATCCAGTGTCAAAGGGCTACCTTCGGGCAAATAGTACGTGATGCGTTGAGCGCGGTAATCCACCTGGTAGGATTCTACGCCTGCTTGCAGTAACTGACTTACTACTTGCCCAAAATGCAGTTGACCCCTGTTGGAGCCGTCGATGGTGTCGCGGATGGTTTGTTCGGTCGTGGGATGCATGCTGCGCTCCGGTAAGTCAGTGATAACCTGTTACGGTTTTATTTGACGGGAATTTCCTTTAACTGATGATGCAGGATCAATTCCTTCATTTGCGTCATCAGGGCAGCGCGTTCCGCTGTTTTGAGATGACCGAAGAAAAAGTCGTCGTTGTCGTCAGCGCTGCGGGCCAGTTTGGGCACCAGTTGTCGGCCGGCGGACGTCAACCGTAGAACCTGCTCCCGTGCTTTATCTTCGGCCAGACGTCTCTGTGCCAGCCCTTTGCTTTCCAGTTTGGTAATGACCTTTGACGCTGCGCCTTTGGTCATCCCCAGCGCATTGATTAATGCGGCATGGCTAGTTTCGGTTTCCAGAGAAACCTATGTCAACAGTGTGTAGAGGCCGGGAAGCCTTTCCGTTATAACTGCGCCGTCGGCACAATACCCGTAATATCTTCCGCAATCATTTCTGCAATCGCGCCGATGGTGATCGAAGGATTCACTCCAATCGCAGATGGAATTACTGATCCATCCGCCACATACAGGTTCTGGTAGTTAAACACCCGCCCCAGCTCACCCCTTCGCGCACTCACCACGCCTGTGCTCTCACTGTCCGCCAAATGGCAGCCACCCAGCGGATGCACGGTGAGATTGCGTCGCAACGGCCTTGCCCATGTCGGCAGTGGAAAACCTAACCGCGCGCCGATGGCTGTTCCCGCCCGTTTAGCGGCATCGATCATGCGATTGAACAGAGTCAAGCTATTCTGATACGGCCAATCGAGGCGCAGACCGTTGGAGAGCCAGTGCAGATTCATGCTACCGTCGCTGTTGTCGCGGCCAATGGTGAGATACATCAGAAATTTGTCGGCTACCAAACCGGACAGTCTTTCCAGAAGTTCGCCAATCGGGCCCGTGGGACGAATCACTTCAAGTAATTCCACCACCGTTTTGAGCGGCAGCGACATGGGCTCGGCGATAAAACCCTGTGGATGGGCATTCTGTTCCGCCTGGTAGTCCAGATATTCCACGATAGTGGGGCCGTCGTCGGAGCCGGCGGGTTGATCCGGCAGCAATTCGAAATTGAAGAAATCGCCATTGCCGGAAAAGCCTTTGCCCAGCTTGCTGCTGATCCGGCTCAAGCTGAAGTGGAGATGTTTGTTGCGCAGCAGAATTTCGGTGGACCCCAAGGTGCCAGCCGCCACAATGACGCGCTTGGTTTTTACCACCAAGGTCTTCTTCGCGACAAGATCGACCATGTACACGTTGTAGCCGTAACGACCGTCTGCAGAGCGGCTTTCATTGCCGGCGACGGTCAGCGGAACGATTTTATCCACCCGATGTTCGGTTTTGACTACTGCGTTGTATTTGTTTTCCGCCACGTACAGATAGTTGTAGTCCAGCGTGTTCTTCGCGCCCACATTGCAACCCAGCACACACTCGGCGCAGTAAGTGCAGGAGCCCTGGACTGCTCCGTAGGCGTTGACTTCCTCCTGGCCCATCGGTGTCGGATTGTTGAAATCGTTGCCAAAGAAAACGGCGATGGGCAGAGGATGCTTGTTGATGCCCTCTGCATTGGCTATCAATGCGGAAGTGTTGAGGCGTTCGGTCATCGCCCGCTCTGATTCGGGGCCGGTGGGAATGCTGCGAGCACCCATTACGGTGGAAATCACGTCGTAATAGGGTTTCACTTGATCATATTGAATGGCAGCAGGCCAATCGGCATCGTAGTAAGGGCTGTTAGGCTCGATCAGCGCATTCGCATACAACAACGACCCACCGCCCCAGCTCGCCGCTAGCAGAATGTCCATGTGATCGTAAGAGCGCAGATCCAGCAGTCCTCTGCCTTTGGGCGCAGGCACGAGCCGTGGTACATCTTCTTCCGATTGATTCCAGAAACCTTTGGTAAGAATGGCCGCGCCGCGGGCGAAATCACCGCGGCCATAACGTTTGCCGCGCTCTGCAATTAGAACCTTGCCGGGCCATTTTTTGCTGAGTCGGCAGGAGGTGATCGCGCCGCCAAAACCGGAGCCAATCACCACGGCTTCCATTTCGTCGCCGTACTGCTCCTTGGCATATTGCTCGGCGCTCCAGGCGGCTTCCGCGTTGTTGGAAAGCGTGCTCAAGCCAGGAATAGAGGCCATTGCTGACGTTGCCAGCATTCGCTCCAGAAACGAGCGTCGCTTCATGCCATTTTTTTTGCCGGATTTGTCGTCGTGCTCGCTCATGTCTACATCCCTTGTCAGTCGAGTTGTGGCGCATAACATCAAAACGTGAAAGATCCTGTGTCGACACGGCTTGTGGCCAGAACACAGCAATGAAAACGTGCGTTTAGGTGTTCGTGGGCTGCAGTTATGCAGTCGCCTTTTTGGTTCGATGAAAATAAACGAAAGGAGAAAATCGTTCTCACCTTCAGTAATAAGCGTGCTGGAACAAAGAATGGCGATGCGAATCTTTTATCTAGATCAGAATGTTTGTTTGAAATGATATCTGTTCTTGTATCAGAAGCCCCGGTGCAGAAGAGGCATTTTTTGATTGATGTTGCGGGAAAAAGCGCGATTCTACGGATGAAGATGCTGGCCAATTCCTTTGCTGGTTTTTCGAATCAACAAGAGTGTGTTATGGCAGAGATGGTGAAAACTGAGCGAGCACAGCAATAGCAGGTGGAATGTCGTTTTGTCCGTTGTTGCATTGTTGTTCGCGAAACATGCTTGCACAGAAACGAAGTTCGGAATCTCTATTGCAGATTGATGCATCAACCCCGATCGAAATCTGCTTATGGCATTGGGATGCCGGCTCAGATTGGTGTGTTCCTCCTCCCAACGCTTGTCGCGGTTGGCTACTTTATGGCTTGACGTGAAGGCTTACCTGGCTTAGTTTGTGTCAATTATATTGACAATAATAACAATCTGAGGAAACCCTCATGGCCAGCACCCAAACGGCGGATAACAGCCTTTATGACACGCTGTCGGAGACTTGGTGGGATGAGCGCAGTCTGCTGAATCTGCTGAAAACCACGGTGAATCCCTGGCGGGTGCCGTACTTTGCCAAGCTGCTGGCGCAACAGAGTCGTACGGGTGAGCCGTTGCAATTGCTGGATGTCGGCTGTGGCGGCGGTCTGCTGGCGGAGGAGTTTGCCAATCTGAATTGCCGCGTCACTGGCATCGATCCTTCGGAGCAATCTCTAGCAACGGCTCGCGCTCACGCCCAGCAGCGGGGGCTGGCCATCGATTATTGTCAGGGCTTCGGTGACGCGCTGCCATTCCCCGATGCGTCGTTTGATGTGGTGAGTTGCTGTGACGTGTTGGAACATATTCCGGATTGGCCGGCGACGCTGGTGGAAATCGCCCGCGTGCTGAAACCTGGCGGACTGTTCCTGTTCGACACCATTAACCGCACTGCCTACAGCTGGCTGGTCAATATCATCATTGCGCAAGAACTACCGCTGACCAGTTTCATGCCCCGCAACATGCACGTGTGGAATATGTTCATCACGCCTGAAGAATTGGAAATGGGCATGCGCCGATGTGGTCTGCAGCAACTGGATCTGGTGGGCGCTAAACCCAAAGGGTCACCGTTGCGGGCGTTGCAGGCGATTCGCCGTTTCAAGCGCGGTCGCGCCACAGCAGCTGAAGTCGGTGCCGTTGCCGCGATGCGACCATCGCGTAATGTGCAGGGCAGCTACATGGGGTACGCGATTAAACCGGTTTAACGTAGCATTTTCTTTTTTGCGCAGTACTGTAGTCGTTCCTGATTCATAACAATGACAAAGGAGAACGGCATGGGGCCTTTCCGCTTTTCCCGGCGCACGCTGCTGGGCGCTGGTATTGCCAGCGCAGCAAGTCTGGTCAGTGGCAGCGGCTTAGCCGACAGCGGTCGTCATCGTCAGCCCCATATCGGCTCGTTGGGGCTACCCCTAATTTTCCGCTCGCCGGTGCTGGAACCCTACGTGGACGAATTGCCGATTCCACCGCTGCGAGCCTTGGGTGGCACCGTAGCGATCGGCGAAGCACTGCATCAATTTCATCGCGATCTGGCGCCAGCGCGTTCCTGGGGCTTTGCGGGCGCTACCCATATGGGGCCTACCTTCATCGCGCGGCGCGGTGAAAATATTCCCACCGTTTTCGATAACCAGCTCAAGGATCACATTTTCGCGCAAGACATCGATCTGTCTCATCACGGTACCTGTGCGTTGGATATGGCGGCGCCGCCGGTGTCGGTGCACCTGCACGGCGCGCCCAATGCGCCAGAACACGACGGCAATGCCATGGACCTGTTCAGGCCCGGTATCGCCCGCACTTACGAATTCAACAATGCCATCGAAGCCTGCACGCTGTGGTTACATGACCACGCTATGGGCAATACGCGTTTGAATATTTACGGTGGTCTGATCACGCAGTACTGGGTGCGCGACGAATACGATACCGGCGCTGCCGATAATCCATTGGGCCTACCCTTCGGCGCTTACGAAATTCCGCTCACCATTCAGGACAAGATGTTCTGGCCCGATGGCATGCCGCGTTTTTATGCCACACCCACGGTGCCGCGTAATTGGTGGCAAGGTGGTTTTTGTGGCGACGTCATGTGTGTGAACGGCAAGGTGTGGCCCAATTTAAAAGTAGACCGTGGGTTGTACCGCTTTCGTTTGTTGAATGGTTCTTCGTTGAGCACTTACACATTTTATTTTTCCAATCGCATGCTGTTTCATGTCATCGGCACCGATGGCGGACTGCTGGACGCGCCGGTGCTGACGCACCAGATCACCGTCGGTGTGGGTGAGCGCTTCGATATTCTGGTGGATTTTTCCACGCTGGAGCCGGGCGGCAAAATTCAATTGCTGAACGATGAGGAAATTGTGTGGCCTGGCCAAATGCTGGGTTCAAAGATGATCCCCAATATCATGCAATTCAC
>DATLII010000300.1:0-6085 GCA_035539495.1 Dongiaceae bacterium | reverse complement strand
AAATTCACGGATGGTGTGTTTCCCTCGGATGCGCCCCGTACTGACATGGTGTTCTACACGCCTTTCACCGGATTGTTCGGTGCAGTGGGCGGGCCAGTTTCCGATCAGGGTCAGGAATGGATGAAGCAACACGGCCCAGCGCTGAACACCTGGATCGAATCCTTGAAAGCCCCGAAGTATCCGTTCACCGTCAATACCACGCTGGCTGAGACCGGAGCCCAACTGTTTCACACGCTGGATCTGTGGGCACCGTCGCGCAATAACCCGGTACCCAAGCCTCAAGGCAATGGTTCCTGCGCGGGTTGTCATGGTGCTTATGCTCCCCGTTACGTGAACAATCCTGCGTATCTGGATACACCGGCGTTGGCGGGCATCGCCAGCTACATCGTGCCGATGAACATCATCAAAACCGATGCGGTGCGGGTGAACACCAATAATCAGGCGGTGCAACAAGCGGGCGCGGTGAACTTTTTCGGTTATCCGGAATTGAATGGCACGGCCAACTATTGCGGTCCGCAGAATCGGCCCTCGATGAATGGCAATCGCGCACCGGGTTATCTGGCGCCGCCGCTGTATGGGGTGTGGGCCAGCGCGCCCTATTTCCACAACGGTTCGGTACCGAATATCTGGGAAGTATTGAAGCCGGCAGACCGCAAACCGATCTGGCGCCGGGTATCGAAACCCAAGCCCAGTGGTCAGCCTTGGGTGATCATGGGCTTCGACACCGATCTGAATCGCGCCTATGACAAAACCAAGTTGGGTTGGAAGTACGACACAATCGCCTGCAAATACCGCTCACTGCTGAATCCGTCGGTATCGCCTTACATCAATTGCGATCCGAACGACGACGAGGCCAAGCCGTTTGCGGAAACCATCCTGGGTTATCTGTATTCCAACCTGATTCTGGTGTGGAACCTGCTGGCGCCGCCAACGTTGACCAACACCGACATTGAGGACCGCAAGATCTTCAACACGCATATGCATAGCCAGGGTAACGGCGGCCATGACTTTGCTGCCGTGCTGACAGACAGCGAGCGTCAGGCGCTGATCGAATATATGAAAACCCTGTAATCCATCACGCTGCAACAGCGGGGACGGTGGCAACGCCGTCCCCAGTCCTCATCGAAAAAACTCCGCGTTTTTCCCTGCCCTTTAAAGGGGAACCTTTCGCAACAGGAAACGTTTGTAGGCCAAGCCCGGTTGACTGTCCCGGTTCAACGTTGGCATCTGTCCCACTGCGGAGGTTTCCATGAGTAACAAAGCCCTAATTTCCCTCGTCATCGTGCTACTGATTGGCATCCTGTCGATCGCCATCATCCGCAAAAATCAGCCCCAGGAAGAATCCGTGGGCAGTGAGATCTCCAAATCGATCAATGAAGGCACCGAGGAAGTCGCAGATGAAATCGATGACCATACCGACGACAGATAACGACTAACCGCGTTGTTCCCGCCCCCTCCCTCCGACAACGTCGGTAATGAGTCCGAGGTTCCGCAGGAGCCTCAGGACAGGGTGGAATCCGCCCACCAAGCTGATACAGATGCTCAAGCATTAAACGAATCGATCAATTTTAAAACTAATACAACCTGTGATGGTCTTCCCTTTACTTCGCCGAGCAAAGCCCCTGATACTGGACTCAATCGTCGTGAAGAAGGCCAGCCAATGCAACCCGCCCGTTTGCGCCAAGTGATTTCACGCAACTTTATTCTTTTTGTCATCCTGCTCACCACGTGTGCGGGATCGTTGTGTTATTCCCTGCTGGCCAGCAACGAAACTGTCGACAAAACCGACGATCTGATCAAGCACACGCAGGAAATCATCGGCCGCGCCGAACAGCTGACAGGGCTGATCGAGGGCATGCTCGCATCCCAGCGGGGCTACATCATTTCCGCCGACCCCAGCTTTCGGCAGAAATACGAACAGAACAAAGCGGTGATGTCGGAACAGTTGGCGGCCCTGGCAGAACTGACGGCCGACAACCAATCGCAACAAAGCCGGCTCGACGAAGCTCGCAGTTATTTCGTGCTGTTCACCGCGCAACTGGATGAACGCATGGTGCGCTTCCACCCCAAGCCGCTGCCAGAGCTGGTCGAGGGTGTCAGCGTCATCGATGATATCCGTGCCAATATCAGCCGCGTGAACAACGCGCTGCTGGCGGAAGAATATCAATTGCTCCACCAGCGGGTGCAACGGCTGGAGCGGGAAAAAAGCCAGTATGTAAATACCCTGGTGGTTGCGATCCTGGTTGGCACCGTGTTGTTGCTGGTCTTCAACGCGTTCCTGCTCAGTGCCCAGCAGGGGCGCACAGAGGCGGAAGCCTCGCTCAAGGATTCCCAGGAGCGGTTTGGCCTGGCAGTGGAAGGTGCCCAGGACGGCATTTTCGATTGGAATATTCGCGACAATACCGTGTTTTTTTCCTCCCAGTTCTTTCGCATGCTGGGTTACGAAAAGATGCGAAGCTACAGCCTGAGTGATTTCGTTGATTTGCTGCACCCGGATGACAAAGATAAAAGCTGGGCGACCATCACTTCGGTTGACAGCCACCGCAAGCCGGAATACACGCAAGAATTTCGCATGAAACATCAATCCGGGCGTTGGCTGTGGATTCAGGCTCGGGGCAAGATCCTGTTCGATGACAAAATGCGGCCCTACCGGATCGTCGGCGCCCACACTGATATCAGCGAAGTGGTGCAAGCTAACGAAAAACTGCAGGTCGAGAAAGAAACCGCGCAGAAAGCAAACCAGGCCAAGAGCGAATTCCTCGCTCACATGAGCCACGAAATCCGCACGCCATTGACCGCCATCAGCGGCATTGCCGAGATCCTGGAGCGGCAGAACGCATCGCTGAGCGACCGCCAGCAAAAATTGGTACATACCCTGGCGCTGAGCGCAGCGTCGCTGAAAGACCTGATCAGCGACGTGCTGGATTTCTCCAAAATTGAAAGCGGCGACATTGTGCTGGAGAAAGGCACGTTCCGCCTGGATCAGTTATTCGAGGAACTGGCCAGCATGATGGCGCTGAAGGCCAACGAAAAAGGCATCAGCTTCCTATGCGACTATGCGGAAGTACGGGATCTGTCGTTCGAAGGGGATCGCTCCCGCATCCGCCAGATCTGCGTCAATCTGATCAGCAACGCCATCAAGTTCACCGATGAAGGCAAGGTAAGCGTGGCAGCCTCCGTTGAACAGCGGGACAATGTTCCGTTCCTGCGCATTGATGTGTCAGACACGGGCATCGGCATCAGCGCCAATGATTTCGAATTGATTTTCGAACGCTTCAAACAGGTCAACTCGTCCGAGTCGCGCAAGTATGGAGGCACCGGACTGGGCCTGCCGATTTCAAAACAGTTGGCCAGTCTGATGGGAGGCACCATTTCCGTCAGCAGCCGCGTAGGGGCAGGCTCCACATTTGCATTGCTGCTGCCCGCCGTGTGGCAAGCCGAGCCGGTGATTCCGGACCAAATCCCGACGCATTTGCCTAAACTCCATGACGACATTCGCGCAAAAGTCACTGAAGACACGCGTATCCTGCTGGTGGAGGACTACGCCGGCAATATCGCGCTGGTGAGCTACATTCTGGAAGAACTGGGCATCGCTTTCGACGTTGCGACTACCGGCGTGATGGCATTGGACCTGTGGCAGAAACGTGCCTACAACCTGGTTTTGATGGATATTCAGATGCCGGAGATGGATGGCTTTGCCGCCACACAGGGCATTCGTCAGTTCGAACAGGCCCATGGCCGCATGCGAACGCCCATTATCGGCATGACTGCCCACGCACTGATGGGTGACCGGGACCGTTGCATCCAGTCGGGCATGGATAGCTACCTGCCCAAGCCTATCGTGGAAACGGATCTGAAACGTCTGATCCTGAAGTATCTGAGCCGCAGCAACGCAGTCGAAGTTGCTTAAGCGGCTCATCTTCCGCTTTCTTTCTACTTTTCTATTCACTCTGGGGCAGATCAGCACAGCATACGGCTTCCACCCGGCACTTCAGTCGCGTTCAGTGCCGTCACCAGTGCTTCACGGGCCCGGGACAGACGGGAACGCACGGTTCCTACCGGCACCTGCAACAGTTCGGACACTTCTGCGTAACGCATGCCTTCCACGCCCACCCGGGTCAGGATTTCGCGATGATCTTCCGACAGCTGCTCCATCGCGTTCAGCACGGTATTCAAATCCACCACCGCTTCCTGATCCGGTTCGACCGACTCCTGATCGATGTAATGCTGTGGATCGTACTGTGTATCGAAGCGAGTGCTGCGGCGATACTGGGACACGAAAGAGTTGTACATGATGCGGGAAGTCCATCCGAACAGATTGGTTCCCTTTTCAAAACTGCGCCGGTTTTCCAGAGACTTCAGCACGGTGTTTTGCAACAAATCGTCCGCGTCGCTGTGGTTCTGGGTCAACTTGATGGCAAAGCGCTTGAGGTTGGGCATTTCCCGGACCAGCTCGTGATGGCTAAACATATCAAAACTCCTTTTTTAAGATTTGCTTTCACGATGACTAGGTTATCCACCTCCCGTAACCCGGGTTTTTCCACTCTGTTTCGGGCAATCAATTAATTGTTTCAGGAACGTATCAAATGGGGGTATATTCAGCAGGGTGATTTTCTGCGTTTTTCGATAAATCAATTACTTCGGCTCAAGCGGGGACAGCTTTAAAATGCACAAAGGCAGAATTCTGAGTGTTGAAGACGACGAAAATTTGCAGTTTGTTGTCAGTCAATACCTGGAAGAAGACGGCTACGAGGTGTTGCTGGCCAACAATTTTGCCAGCGCACTGAGCGTGATTGCCGCCGAGCCGGTAAATGTCGTGTTACTGGATCTGGTGTTGCCGGATGGCGATGGCCTCAATCTCATCAGCAAGCTGAAGGCCGGCAGTAACGCCGCTATTATCGTGTTGTCGGGCAAAGACAACACGCTGGAAAAAATTGTTTGTCTGGAAATGGGTGCCGACGATTACCTTACCAAGCCATTTGAAATGCGCGAATTGTCGGCCCGCATCAAAGCGGTGTTACGGCGCATCGAAACGCTGCCTCAACCTGTTCAACAGGAACCCGTCAAAACCGATTCCAAATTGCGTCTGCCCAATGGTTGGATTCTGGATCGCACGCAATATCAAGCGTTTGACGCAACAGCCCAGCCGGCCAACCTCACTGTAGGCGAATTCAAATTATTGGAAGTGTTGGCGCAATCCGCCAATCGCGTGCTTACCCGCGAGCAACTGTTTGAACTGGCCCGCAGCGGCGGTGATCCTGATATTTATGATCGTGCTATCGATATTCAAATTGCACGTCTACGTAAAAAAATTGGTGACATCAGTAAACCTCCTCTTCTTATCAAAACCATCCGCGGTGTTGGCTATATGCTCTGCGGCGCTGTCACGCCGGCATAATTTTTTACTCACCACAGAGCCCAATTACGGTCCTTCCACACTCTGCAAACACCCACCTCTAGCTCACGTATAGGAACTTTTTTTTAAACGCAACGTTTGTGACTCGAACACAATGATCCATCTTTTTCAACAAGCGAGGCAAACGTCATGAACACAGCAAGTCATTCACTCAAAAAGTTGTCATTGTCCCTTTTGGCTTCCGGTGTCCTGTTGTTGCCGGCCGTTCAAGTCAGCGCAGCTGACCCGGCTACCAAATCGGACTCGATCGAAACCAATGCGAAGGAAGGTTGGAAGGAAGGCATGATTGAAGGCGCCTACCTGTTCAACACGCACCTGAGCGCCAAGGACATCGATGTTGAAGTCACCGGATCCACCGCCGTTCTGAAAGGCTATGTTGCAACAAATGCCGAAAAATCCTTGGCTGAAGAAATCGCCCAGAGCGTTGACGGCGTTGAAACTGTCAACAACCAACTGAGCGTGAACGCCAACAAAGCGAAATCCGAATCACAAACTGTGGACAACGTGAAATCGGATTTGTCAGACGCGGCCATCACCGCCAAAGTAAAATCCAAACTGCTGGCCAACAGCGAAGTGAAAGGCCTGAAAATCAATGTTGATACCGCCAACAAAGAGGTGACCTTGAGCGGCACCGTCAGCAGCGACACAGAACGCGACCTGGCGTACTAC
>DATLII010000299.1:0-3477 GCA_035539495.1 Dongiaceae bacterium | reverse complement strand
TGAAGGCCGCGCCAGCCCTGGCTTGCAGCTTGGTTAGGGCGCCGTCGTTCAGCATAGTCCGATCTTGTGGACTTGTGGGTCATGCAAGGGACGAGCCGGAGATAGATGGACAAAAGAGAGGATGAGCATGCACAAACCTTTTTCCCAAGCCTGTGAAAACAATCAGCAGCCGATCCTGGAGTTGCTGCGTCGTCATATTAATGAGGCGGGAACTCTGCTGGAGATTGGCAGCGGTACCGGCCAGCACGCTGTATTCATGGGGCGGCATCTATCGCAGGTGCAATGGCAGCCGACGGACCAGGCGCAGAACCTGCCGGGGATCGAGGCCTGGCGGACGGACGCCGGGCTTGCCAACGTGCTGCCGGCGTTGCCGTTCGATGTTTGGGACGCTCAGATACCATTGGCAGAGCCGGCGCGCTATCTGTTCTCGGCGAATACCCTGCACATCATGGGCTGGGAGACGGTGCAGCGTTTTTTCAGCCTGATTCCCTCGTTGCTGCAGAACAATGGAATGGCGTTTTTCTATGGTCCGTTCAATTACGGTGGCACTTTTACCAGTGACAGCAACGCCCGATTTGACCAGTGGTTGAAAGCGAATTCGCCCCAACAGGGTATCCGCGATTTCGAAGCAGTGGCGCAGCTGGCGCATCAAGCGGGGCTAAGTTTGATAGAAGATTGCGCCATGCCCGCCAATAACCGCACATTGGTGTGGCGACGCCAGGCGGGATGAGGGCGGTTCGAGGGCAAAAAAGAAGGGGTGCCGAAGCACCCCCAATATTCAGCACACAAAGTTGTTCGATTTAGCGAACCCCGGCCCGACGTACAGCAGCGGGTTGGAAGTCCGATTTCGAATATTTCTGCGACCAGCGGATACCCTGGGATTCATTGTTCTCCAGGCCCACCACCACGTAGCGACCAGCGTTCAAGTCATACAGTACTTCCAAGGCATAACCCTGCACCGGCACTTGGTAGTACAGCATTTCGTGAGCCTCGGCCACACGCCACAGATTGTTACGGTTGTCGTAATGATCGATTACGGCCGCCATCCAGCTGTCCTCGTCGAAAAAGAACACGCGCTTCTTGTAGATATGACGTGTGCCTTCGCGCAGAACGGCCTCGACTTCATACACCCGATGCAACTCGTAGCGGGCCATGTCCTGGTTGATATGGCCGGGCTTGACGATGTCATCGTACGGCGTACCTTTCTGGTCGAGCTTGTAGGAGTTGTACGCGATGTACATTTCCTTCTTGCCCTTGAAAGTCCAGGTGTAGCGATCTGGTGAACCGTTGTAGAGGTCATAGTTGTCAGCAGTGCGCAGACCGTCAGCGGCGGTGCCCGGACCGTCATAGGCAACCTGCGGCGCGCGACGTACCCGACGTTGGCCGGCGTTGTAGATCCAGGCGCGACGAGGTTCTTTCACCTGGTCGATGGTCTCGTGCACCATCAGCACGTTACCGGCCAGACGTGACGGCGCGATAACAGTCTGCTTGCCGTAGAACATGACGTTGGGATCTTCGCCTTCCACGAAATCGGTCATGGCGGCGGGAATTACCACTTCGTCATGGAACATCACCATGCTGTAGGCGCCGTTGGCTTGTGGAGTTACCTGACCGGCGTATCGATCCGCACCGGTTCCGCGCCAGCGGGCGATGTGGTTCCACACCATTTCCAGACCGTTGTTGGTGATCGGGAACGGAAAGGCCATCGGCGTATAGTTTTTCAGGCCAGTAGCACCCAGGGTTTCAGTCTCGACGGCGTTTTTCTTGGTCAGGGCTGAAACATCATCTGGCATGCGGTAGGTGCGATGAGTAGGGTACACCGGCATCTTGTAGGTCTGCGGGTACTTCTTGAACATCGCGAGCTGGCCAGGGCTTAGCTTGCTGGCGTATTGATCGACGTTCTGAGCCGTGATGGTGAAGAGCGGCTTTTCTTCCGGGAACGGATCACACAGCCAATCGCCGCCCTTGTAGCAGGCGGGTGGTTGTTTCAAGCCGCCGGCGTAAGCAGGGATGGAGCCATCGGCATTGCCGGCGACTTGGGCGCCGGTTGCGGAGAGTTCATTGCCACCGAGTTTGTCGGCTTGTGCCTGATCCACCTTGGCCAATGCCGGAGCAACCAGCGATGAGGCCAGCAGCACGCCGGCCAGCAATTTCAGCGCGTTGTTATTTTTCATATTCATATCCATTTTGGCCCCGAAATCAGAATGAGATGGTGGTGCTGAGGGAGTAGTAATCCCGGTCAGCCAGTTGGTTGTAGGGCTCTGCGCCGTAGAAATCGGTGTAACCGATCTGGACGCTGTAATCGTTCAGGTACACCGCTTCCAGTGTCAGGCCAATCGCTTTGCGATCCTCCAGGAAGTTGGCGATCGGAGTGGGCGTGGTGCCATAAACGTCATGGCTGAAGCTGATGGTGGGTCGTAGGTTGATACCGGCGAAAACGTCTTCGTAATCACCGCTGAAGCGCATTTTGTAGCCCCATGCGCCGGAGGTGGGGAAGTAGTCTTTTTCGGGGTATAGGGTGAGATTGCCGGTTGCGGCCCAGGTTGCATCTATGAACTGCTGGAATGGAACGTTGCCGTAAACTAAATGATTGGGAACAGTGTACGGAGCATCGGGAATCCAGGGATGGTTGAGCGTGGCATTATAGTTACTGTTCAGCAGTGCCTGAGATTTGCTTGGCATATCCAGGTAAGAGCCTGCGACGTCCAGCACCGCCGTCCAGCGTGAGGCTCCCAGCACTTGGTCGAAGAAATGGATGAACACCAGCTCAGCCTGGAAGTAATCGCGCTGTGTGTAGCCGGCCTTGTATTCGTTCGGGCCATAGGCGCTGTAACAGTCATAAGCGCGGGGGGCGTCCCAGCAAGCCAGTGAGGGTAGGCCCACGGCACCGGCCAGAGCGTCGCCATCTTCATAGGCAAAGGGTTGGTCTTTGCGCATGCTGATTTCGCCGGAAATAGCGGTATCGCCACCCGGCAGGCCAATGTTCTGGCTGGTGCTGAAGCTGACGCCAAACATCTGTATGTCTTCGACATATTCCGCAAAGTAGTCACCATAAGGCAGCAATGCAATGGTGGCCAGGGGGTTGCCGAATGATGCGGGTGGAGTGGCGCCGGCTGGCAGAGAGGTCAGGTAAGCGCGGGCCGCTTCAAGCGAAGTGAGTGCAGGATTAAGTGCGCTCACGTTGGGTGTGTGTCCCGACACTACCGGTAGATTTGAATGCAGATTTGTGTAGTAGACGCCAAACTCCGTCTCAATGGATTCTGCGAAATATCGTGCGGCCACGCCATATTGCCCATCTTTGCCAGGTTCCTGATCTGCACCGCGAGGCAGTGTAAAGTTGCTGGCATCATCCAGCGGCGTCAGCGGATTTCCAGTGTAAGACGACTCCATTCCCGACGGTACAAACCCTGCCCAACAACCCGGCCCAACTAAATCCGATTGCGAGAAGAAGGTGCCGCATTCGGGTAGTTCGGTCTG
>DATLII010000298.1:0-4414 GCA_035539495.1 Dongiaceae bacterium | reverse complement strand
TTTGATGGAACGGCTGAGGTTGAGCCCGGCTACCTCTGGTTCTACACCGAAGATCTTGGCTACAGCGGCCCCGACGTTTCTGATCTTGATCTGTCATCCATCGATGCGTTTCTGGATCGACTGAGCAAAGACGACTACATGGAATTCGGTGTGACTTTTGGTGGTGGTGGCAATACCTGGAATCTGGATATGAATCTGCTGACGGATTTTGTACCCAGGGACAGCACCACGCCACCGGCTGAAGTGCCAGAGCCGACATCGTTTGGTTTGATTGCGCTCGGGCTGGCGGGTATCTGGTGGCGCCAGTCGCGTCGTGTCACACGGGTGGCATTGTCGCATCAACCGTCGCGTCCATGATCCGGCGTGAGTTCTCCAGACACACATCCATATAGCCGCGCCAGAAAATATGCACGATGCCGGCCAGTGGCAATGCCGCTAACCGGTTTTTGGCGCGGAATCGATAGGTCCATACGACCTGTGTCGCTGTCCGCGAACCTTGCTCTGTTGCTGTGAAAGTCCATTCTCCACGCGCGCCCTGCGCCAACGCCCGGATCAAGGGATTGCCAAAATCCCACACCCGATAAGCAAAATAATCCGGTGCCTGATGCTGGGTAACCTGTTCCCGCACGGTGCTGCCATCCGCCAGATGAATAACGCGGGCGGCACCTGGCTGATCCCACGCTGCTGTGTGGTCCGATGTGCTCACCACAGCAGGCAGCGGGCCGTAGCCGGTCAAGACTTTAGGCAACACATCCTCGGCGGCGATAAAAGCAAATACTGCATCGATGGAGCCGGGAATCAGCGCTTCCCGCGTGATCGCAATGTCCAGATGGCTTTCGTCCCGTTCCGTGGAGGCTTGGGTGTCAGGCTTGGTTGATGGTGAACTGGCACAGCCTTGCACTATCGCCAGGCAAAGTGGCGCCAATAGAGCCTGAAGCGAATTGGATCGACGCATGTTCATCTGCAATTACTCCGGTTTGTGCGAGTACAGTGTCTGTGGTGATAGTAGGCAGTGGGCACCCAATTGAGAATTCGCATTCCATGCCGCGTTCGAAAACTTCATTAAACCCCCGTAAAAAGCCGGTTCAGGCTCGCTCCACTCATACGGTGGAGGCGATTTTTGAAGGTTGTATTCAGGTTTTGTTGAATGGCGGCGCCGAGCGCCTGACCACGACCCGCGTGGCGGAGCGCGCTGGCGTGTCAGTGGGCACCCTGTATCAGTATTACGGCGACAAGAACAGCCTGCTCGCAGCGGTACTGGAGCGCCATCTATTGCAGGTGGTGGAAGCTGTGGAGGCTGCGTGTCAGGACGCAATCGGGCAGCCGTTGGTTCCAGCGGTGGAATCGTTGGTTAACGCATTTTTTGCAGCGAAGCTGGCGCGGCCGGATGTCTCTAAAGCCCTGTATGCGGTGGCTGCGGAATTGGAAGGCAATGATCTGGTGGTGCGGCTGACACAACGCTCGCAACTGGCCATCGTGGCCTTGCTGCAAACGCCGCCGGATGCGCATTTCGACGATCCTATTTCAGCGGCATTTGTGTTGACGACGGCAATGGTTGGCCCAGTACAAGCCTTGCTTGCGGTGGATGCACCACCAGAATTTCAGGACAAGGTGCGCGGCCATTTGATTCTGGCGGCGGTCAGTTATTTGCGGGCATTGTCGGGAAATACGGCAAAGCCGGGCTAAACGGCAGCCCGGCTTCGGTTGTGCCTGATATTAGCGGCTGTATTTAGTTCACCACTTCCATCATTTTCGCTTTGCTCAGCAGGGTTTTGTTATCGCGCAGCAACAGATCGCGTGGCCCTGGCTTGGCATCTTTCTTCACCGCGTACGCTAACACCAGCGTACTGCGGAAACCGGTGGATGCCGGCGTAATGCTCTCGATCTTCGTGGTAATGCCAGCGCCCAACGCCGCAGTCAGACGCGCGCGGGACAGCCAGGCATTGTCCACCACCACGCTGAGCTTACCAGTGACACCTGGTTTCACCTTCAAGGTGGCGACGGGCTTGGTGCTGGTGATTTTTGGCAACTGCGCACTGTAATCGCGGAACGACACGTTGTCGGTGGCCAGCGCGGTGAAGATGTATTTTGCCTTGGCTGTGTAATCCGCTTTCAGGGCGTCCAACTTCGCGCCGACTTCATACACCGCACTGGGCGCTGGCTGTGACGATGCTGTGGTGGTGAAGCGTACATCGATGCGGGCTTTCGGCCGTTGTTCACTGAGCCCGAATTTGGCGGGGTCGAACAGGGCGGAATAGAGTCCGTCCAATGCCAGATCATCGATGCCTGCGGCGCCATTATCCAATAAAGTAACAGAGGTCACTTTATTCAAGCCGATGTACACATCGGCAACCGCTTTGGCATAGGCGATCGGATAACGGTGGAAGAACGAACCCACGATCCGGTATTGACCGGGGAAAGCGGGACCGGCTTTGACGATATCCACATTGGCGTTCAATTGCGGATTGGCGACGTTGGCGATGATTTCCGCCTGATCGTTGATGGGCAACACGCCTTTGGTTTTCTGGGTGCCTTTGATGCGGTACTTCCATTTGCCTTTCAGCGGCGCTTTCACGGTCAGCCCGTTCAGCCTGCCTTTATTGGCTACGTTCAGTGGAGTGGCCAGGTGAATGCTGCCGTCCGGTGCGATCAACTGCACATCCAAAGCGGCCGCGTTGCCCTGACGCAGGAACAGATAGAATTGCAGTGCGCGATTGCTCGGCGGTACATCGAAACTGCCTTCAAAATATTGCATCCGTGCTTCGGTACCGGTCACGCTGAGCAGGCCCTTGCGCAACAGCAATGGGGTCAGGCCGCGCATTTCAGTCAACTCACGTGCCATGCCGTTTTTCAGTTCCGATGCGTCGTTCGTTTCCGACATGGCAATCACTTCGCCGTCGGTGGCGGTGGCGATGGCGTCCATAGTAGCGGTATCGGCATCACCGAAACTCAGCGTATGGATTTGAATGCCGTGATCAACGGCGCGATCCACTTGATCCCACAAACTGGGGCCAGTGGTTTGCTTGCCGTCGGACATCAGTACGATGCGTGCGCCGCTGGTGCCATCTTCGCCATGCTGCGCGATTAAAGTATCGATCCCGCTTTGCAAAGCGGCGGCGATGTTAGTGAGACCCGATGCGTTGACATAGCTGGCGAATGGCAATTGGTTCGCAGGATTGTAAACGTCGTAATCGAACAGCACGTCCACTGATGCGTTATAGCGTTGAGTGCCCACCCAATCACCGTCCAGCGAGCTGTGATACAGATACATGCCGGCTTCCTGCACGAATTGCACGGCAGGCACGCCGTTGGTGAGCACGCCCATGCTGCCCGAGCGATCCAGCAGCAGAATGGTGCCGGGGAAAGGTTCATCTTCACCCAGGAAGCGGATATCCACTGCTGGCATCATGGTTAAATCGGGCGCCGGGAAACTGCCTTCGGCGTGCGCTCCCACCAGATCCGGGTGAATGGTCGGCAGACGAGCCCAATCGTCCTGCGCGAACGGATGGGTATAACCGTGATGGGCGCGATCGGGGCCATTATTGTTGGGATCGGCGTCGGTCAGCACAGCGGGCGTCAGCATCTCACCCGACACAATGGGATCGCCGGGTGGCGTATAGGTGAGGGTGGTGCTGGCGTTTGATGTGTCGGAATAACGATGGGGGAAATTGAGCGACATCACGGATTCGTTGTCACCGGCGTCGACGGTCACCTGGAACGCGCCACCACCGCCGATAGTGCCGAAATAATAGTTGCCGCCGCGCGCATATTTATCTGGCAAGTGATAGAAATAGTGACCGAATTCGTGGTGCACTACGTCGTGGATGCAGCGTCGGTTACTACTGTTCAACGCCATGGCGGACCCCGGTACGTTCCAGGCATAGGGCGAGGATGAACTGCCGCCGCCCACATTCCAACGGATGTCGGCCTGATCCCAGGCGCGACCGCTGTCTGCCAGGTACACGCGCCGCAAATAGTGACGGCCCTCGGTGGCTTCAAAAATGTATTCCGCGAATCGTTGCAGATCGCCCTGCAGTTTTTCCCGGCCCAGGCAGGTATCACCCACGGGGCACTGGCCCGGACTGTTGGGCGCGCCATGCGCTGAGCGGCCACTGTTGGTGGGATCGCAACTGGCGCCAGCCGTGGCGTTCACCTGAGTGATCATGTCATTCCAGCTGGTACCGGCTACGTCGATATTGTCGTAGGAAATGTACAGGGTGATGCCGCCATCTGCGCCGATGACAGCGGCCTGGGAGGCGGGTGTGACGGTGGTTGCGATGGCCGCCACCAGTGGTAGCAGCAAGCCGTTGAAGCGGCGTTTGGATGGTGTGGACGTTTTCATGAAGCGATTCCCTCGTATCCTTGTTTGAACTGCAATTCGACTGCGATTATTCCAATTGCAGTGTGCAGGTAC
>DATLII010000297.1:0-6734 GCA_035539495.1 Dongiaceae bacterium | reverse complement strand
GTGCTGGTGTTGCAGAAGACATTCCAGCCGGAAGAAGCGCTTTCCATAATGGAAGCCGAGCGTGTCTCCTATATATTCGCCTGGCCACATCAGTGGGCGCAGTTGGTGGATGCCAAGAATTGGCTTGATGTCGATCTCTCTGCATTGAAGTACATCGATGCGAGTTCTCCCGTTGCTGGTCATCCAACGGTGAAATCCAACTGGATCGATGCGACCCATGCTTACGGTAATACCGAAACCTTCACGCTCAGCTCTGTGTTTCCCGCCAATACGCCCAAGGAAGTGAGTGCTGGCAGTCATGGCCTTCCAGCGGCAGGCAATATTTTCAAGATTGTAGATCCACTGACAGGGTTGCTTGTTCCTCTCGGTGAGCGCGGCGAGATTGCCATCAAGGGTCCGACGCTGATGTTGGGCTATATCGGTATTCCTGCGGATGAAACGCTGGATGCAGAAGGCTTCTTCCATACGGGTGACGGCGGCTATTTCGATGACCTGGGCCGTTTGCATTGGCAAGGGCGACTCAATGACATCATCAAGACAGGCGGTGCCAACGTTTCGCCAGTAGAGATCGATAATGTGATCGCCCAATGCCCCGGCGTGAAGATCACCAAGACGGTCGGCATTCCCGATGATTTGTTGGGGGAGCTGGTGGTGACCTGCATCGTGTCGCTGGAAGGATTTGAATTGACGGAAGATGCCATCCGCAATTTCGCCAAGGAACAGCTCGCCAGTTTCAAGGTGCCGCGCCGGGTTCTGTTTTTCGGTGAAGATGAACTGCAATTTACCGGTAGTGCCAAGGTCAAGAGTTCGGAGCTGCAGGCGCTGGCCGTCAAACGGCTCAAAGAAGGAAGCGTCTAACGCTGAGGGAGGTATCTGGCGCTGCTGATATCGGCGCTGGTACGCCAGTCAAATGCAATAGGCAGCGTCGCAGAAAATCTGTTACTGTGGCGCCTTGTCTATTGCATCATTTCAAGTGATATGAAATCCAAGGCATCTGAAAAAACCAGTAGTAGCGCATTGGCTGTCAGAAAACCTGTCAAAGTGAATTCCAGCCGGCCGCGGGGGCGACCAAGGCCGGAAGATGTCGCTGATATTGAAGACAAACTGCTGACGATTGCATTGCAGGAATTCCAGGACCAGGGTTACGGTGCGGCGTCGGTGACGAAAATCGTCAAGACCGCCGGCATGTCCAAGACCACCCTGTATTCGCGCTATCCTTCGAAAGAGCAATTGTTTCGCGCCATTCTGAAACGGCAAATCGAGCGCTATTCCCCGTGGGCATCATTGGGAGTGGAGAGTGGCCCGCTCAATCTGGAGCAGGGATTGAAGGCCTATGCCAACAGCACCTTGAAACTGAGCCTGGAAAATGATGAGCTGGCGGTGAATCATCTGATCTACAGCGAGATCCATCGTTTTCCGGAGCTGGGTGTGGCTGCCGCAGAGAGAACCGAGATTGGTATCGAGCGAATCGCAGAATTTATTCGTCAATGTGCGGTGGCTGAAAACGTTCCCTGCAAGGATCCAGACGCGGTGGCTGAAGTGTTTATTCACATGATCCGTGGTTGGTACATCAATGTGATGCTATCCAAGCGCCCGGTGTCCGATTCGCAGCGTAAACAATGGGTTGAGCGCGCTGTGCGAACCTTGTTGTTAGCGCGTTCGAGCTGGTAGTTACCGTTTCATCTTCTGTCAGTCAAAAATCCCGCCTCCGCTGTTACCAAATAACACACCGCATACTCTGCTAATGGATTGTTCATTCCTCGCCTTTGCGTGAAAAAGGGCGGGAATTCCCTGCTGCGCGCGCCTTCCTTCAGCTTGACAGGTAAAAATACCGGCCGGTATTATTAATCAACAGTGTTGAACGATAAAAACAACAGAATTGGAGCGGGAACCCATGTCATTAAAAGGTAAGGTCGCGGTAGTAACGGGGGGCGGCAGTGGTATCGGTCGTGCGATCTGTTTGCAGTTGGCGCAGGATGGCGCCGCTATTTCGGTGTGGGATCTGAATGGTGCAAGCGCAGAAGAGACCGTTGCGCTGATTGTGAATGCCGGTGGAAAAGCAATTGCCTGTGCCGGTGATGCGTCTGCAAAAGCGGATATCGCCCGTGGTGCTGAATTGACGCGCCAGGCCTTCGGCCCCATTTCCATTTTGGTGAACAACGCTGGCATTTCGTCGTTCACGCCGTTCATGGATATTTCCGAAGAAATGATCGATCGCATTATGGCCATCAATATCAAAGGCCCGATGCTGTGCTGCCAGGAAGTGATTCCCGACATGCTGAAAGCAGGCTGGGGCAGAATCATCAACATTTCATCTTCTTCAGCGCAAACCGGCGCGCCGATGATGTGTCATTACTCCGCATCGAAGGGCGGCGTCATCGCTTTTACCAAATCGCTGGGGCTGGAGCTTGCGGCCAAAGGCATTACGGTAAATAACATTCCGCCTGGATTTATCGACACACCGATGTTGCGTAAATCACCTGTCGATATCGATAAGCAGGTCGCAGCATCGCCGATGAAGCGCGCGGGTTCGCCTGAAGATATCGCAGCAGCCTGCTCGTTTCTGGCATCCGAAAAGGCCGGTTACATCACGGGCCTCACGCTGGGTGTAAATGGCGGCCGGGTAATGCCTTAAACATCAAATGTTGTGCAGGAATCGCAAGATTTTGGCATTCAATATATAAAATAGCATTCTATATTTACAACACTGTTTGGCCATGGCAATGTCTGAAACGGTTAGCGTGCTGAATCAATGCCCAATAAAAAAAGAGAACGGACTATGAAGTGCGATGCGACCAACGTACCTGCTCCCGAGGAAGTTGATATCCCGGCATTGAGAGAAAAATACCGGCAACAACGGGAAATACGGATTCGTCCAGAAGGGCAAAAGCAGTACACGCGTCCAGTGGAAGACGATGTTGCGGGGTCTTATGACATCGATCCCCATACGCCGGTAAAACCACGCGATCCTATTATTGAGGATCTTGATGTGGCGGTGTTGGGCGGAGGCTGGTCCGGTTTGCTCGCGGGCGTTCATTTGAAAAAAGCCGGGCTCACCAACGTTCGCAATATCGATCATGCCGGTGATTTCGGTGGTGTCTGGTATTGGAATCGCTACCCCGGCATTCAGTGCGATAACGATGCCTATTGTTATCTTCCTATGTTGGAAGAAATGAATTTCATGCCATCGAAGAAATTTTCGGATGGCTTTGAAATCTACGATTACATCCGCAGTATCGCGGATCGCTTTGGTCTCTATGAAAAGGCGCTGTTCCATACGCTGGTTTCTGGTCTGAAGTGGGACGAGACGATCAAGCGCTGGCGCATTTCAACCAATCGTGGTGACGAAATTCGTGCGCGTTTCGTTGTCATGGCCAATGGTTTGCTCAACATTCCGAAATTGCCTTCCATTCCCGGCATTCACGATTTCAAAGGTAAGATGTTCCATACCGCGCGCTGGGATTATGACTATACAGGCGGCGAGTATAGGAGCCCTGTTCTCAACAAGCTGGCGGACAAGCGTGTCGCCATCATTGGTACTGGCGCAACGGCAATCCAGGCTGTTCCTTATCTGGGCCGCTACGCCAAACAACTTTATGTATTGCAGCGCACGCCTTCTACTGTTGATGAGCGCAAGAATCTGCCTACCGATCCGGAGTGGGTGAAAACCCTGAAACCCGGTTGGCAAGACGAGCGCAAGGCTAACTTCCAAAAAGCCGCTATCGATACTTTTGCGCCCGGCGATCCGGATCTCATCTGCGATATCTGGACGGAATTGAACCGCAATCTGGTTGCAGAATTTGGTGCGCAAGGGTGGCCTGCATCGATGGAAGAATTCATGGCCCGTCGCGAGGTCATGGACTATCGGCTGATGGAGCGTCTACGTCGGCGTGTCGATACCATCGTGAAAGATGAGGAAACGGCTAACGCGCTGAAGCCTTGGTATCGCTTCCTCTGTAAGCGCCCGTGTTCCAATGATGATTTCTATACCACCTTCAACCGTCCCAATGTGAAATTGATCGACGTGTCGTCCACCCAAGGCGTCGAATACATGACGGAAAAAGGCTTTGTCGCCAACGGGCAGGAATACGAAATCGACTGCATGATATTCGCCAGCGGCTTTGAGGTGACCAGTGATCTGGATCGCCGCTGGGGTATTGATGTGATTGAAGGGCGCGACGGCCTGTCCATTTATCAGCATTGGGCTGATCGGTACAAGACACTGCATGGAACAATGAGTTGTGGTTTCCCCAACCAGTTTTTCGTCGGCTTTTACCAGGGCGGTTTCAACGCGACTACCACCGAGACTTTCAACCGCCAGGGTCAGCATATCGCTTATATCATCAAGGAATCGCTGGCGCGGGGAATCAAGCAGGTAGAGCCAAGCCAGGAAGCCCAGGACGCATGGGTGAAACATGTCGGTGAGACGCTGATCGACATTACGCAATTCCAGCGCGAATGCACGCCCAGCTATTTCAATAACGAAGGCGAAGCTCAGGTTGACAGTAAAGGCGAGGAAAAATTGCGCTGGTATTTGGGTGAAGCCTATGGCCCCGGCTGGGACGCGTTCCAGAAACTGGTGCAGGACTGGCGCGACAAGGGTGATTTAGAAGGGCTGACTCTTAGCAAAGACTGAGCTGTTTAATCGCTTAACCATGTGTTCGCACGGCCGGAGAACTTTATGAATAAAAGAGCCGAATTTGATCCCGAAAAACTGATCAAGGTGGAAGACCTTTCCGAGCCTCTGACCTATTCAGTTGAAGCCTTTACTTGCCCGGACTACGCGCAGGCCGAGAGGGACCGCCTGTGGTCCAAAGTCTGGCAGCACGCAGGGCGAGTCGAAGAAATTCCAGAAGTCGGCAATTACATTACCTACGACATTATGGATGAATCCATTGTGATCGTACGGACGAGCGCGGACACGCTCAAAGCGTTTTATAACGTGTGTTCCCATCGTGGTCGCCAGTTGGTGGATGTTCCGGAAGGCGCACACAGCGCTTGCGGCAGAAAACAGAATTTTGTCTGCGGATTTCACGGTTGGACCTACAACCTGGAAGGAAAGTGCACGCGCATTCTGGATAAGGAAGACTGGAAAGGTATTCTTACCGACGAGCGTACCAAGCTTAACGAAATCAAGGTGGACACCTGGGGTGGTTGGATCTGGATCAACATGGATCCGGATTGTGAACCGCTGGTGGAGTATCTGCTGCCGGCCTCGGATTTGTTGAGTCAGTTTGAATTTGAAAAGATGCGTTATCACTGGCGCCAGTGGGTTGTGTTTGATTGCAACTGGAAAACGGCGCTTGAAGCCTTCATGGAACCTTACCATGTTGAAGGAACGCATCCGCAACTGTGCGTGTATGGCGATTTCTATGCCTGGAGCAAAGCGCAAGGCTTGCATGGCCATGATGGTTTTGATTCCAAGAATGCGGAAGAAAATACCTCGGCGGCTACTACGTCCGTTACGCGGGCCGGTAAAGGGCCTGATGCGCGTTTAACGATTGCGCAAATGCAGCAGGATTTTTGGGACACCATCCGTGGCAGCACGACACCGACCTTGGTCAACGCAGCCAAACGTTTGGTTGACGAGTTGCCCGAAGGCACGCCTGCGCACGATGTGCATGAACACTGGTATGAATCCGCCAAACGTGATGACGCCGCCCGTGGTGTGATCTGGCCGACGATCGATCCTGACAAGCTCGCCAAAGCCGGATTGGCGTGGCATATATTCCCCAATATGTCGTTCATTCCCGGCCTGACTTTTTTGCTGGGCTATCGCACCCGTCCTTATGGCAACGATCCCAACAAGTGCATTTTTGAAGCCTATGCCTTGGAGCGTTACCCGGAAGGTGAAGAGCCGAAAGCGCAGTGGGTGTATGCCGAGCCGACCGAAGAGAAATGGCGCAAGGTATTGGCGCAGGATTTCTCCAACATGGCAGCGGTGCAGAAAGGTATGCGCAACCGTGGTTTCCGTGGCGCGTTACCCAACCCGCATCAGGAGCAGAAGATTACGAACTTCCATCGCAATCTTGCCCGCTTTATGGAGCGGGCCTCGCCGGAATTGATCAAGAAATAGCGCGGCATTTTCAGATCGATTGGCCTGGAATCCTGTGGATTCACGGCAAGGTGATGTCTAGGTAGATCATCTTGCCGACATGAAGAAAGCGGCCTCCAACACTATGACAAAAAAGGATTCCAGCTATGCGTGAGTACTTGAAATTTTATATCGATGGTCAGTGGGTTGATCCGGTTGTACTGAAGTCGCTGGATGTAGAAAATCCCACCACGGAGAAAGTCTGCGGCAAAATAGCGATCGGCTCGGCTGCCGATGTAGACAAGGCGGTCAAAGCAGCACGTAAAGCCTTCGTGACCTGGTCCCAGACTGCCGCTTCGGATCGGCTCGAAATTCTGCAAAACATTCTCGTGGAATATCAGAAGCGTTCCAGCGATCTGGCAACGGCGCTGACTGAAGAGATGGGTGCCCCCAACTATCTGGCTAACGGTTTTCAGGTTGGATTGGGCCTGGGCCACCTGAGCACCACCATCGAAGTACTGAAATCCTTCCATTTCGAAGAACAGCGTGGCGCAACGCTGATCGTGAAAGAGCCGATTGGCGTTTGCGGTCTGATTACACCCTGGAACTGGCCGTTGAACCAGATCGCCGTCAAGGTATTCCCCGCGTTGGCAACGGGTTGCACCGTAATCCTCAAGCCCTCGGAAATTGCGCCATTCAC
>DATLII010000296.1:0-9973 GCA_035539495.1 Dongiaceae bacterium | reverse complement strand
CATCGAAAAACAGGACGCTCAGCATCCCATTTGAATTTATGGTAATTTCTGCGGCATTGATTTTAGCCTGTTTATTTTTAACGGCTTTGCAGCTTAAAAAGAACGGGGGCAAGGTTTCGATTGATGTAATTTGGTTTTTAGTGGCCATGATTATTTGGTCCGCATTTTCTTTTGGGCAGGCCCTGACAACAGGAAAAGACTACTATCATTATTTCGTCCCTTGCTACATTCCGCTATCTTTTTTGATAGCTAGAGCTGTACATATTTCTTCGATTAAATTTGTAACCCCCTTCTATTTGCTAGGATGTGTCGGCGCGTGCCTGATCACACTGCATTCGTCGGCAGACTATGTGTATGAGATCGCGAAAAGCAAAAATCGATTTAATGAAATTTGCAAGCTTGGTGATTTTCATTACGATGGAGACTTGCTTTCGATTTATCGAATATGCAATGTCACGACCATGAAATATATGTTTCCTCCCTTTTACCAAGATAAACATTTTGCGGAATTATCAAATTCGGGCGGAATGGAGTGGCTAAAGCAGATCGATAAAAAGATTGTAGTAGATCGCAATGAAGAGTTGATTATTTATAGTTCTGGACGGGAGTATTACGATAAGCGATTTGGCAATGCGCCATAAGCGCTCCTGATTGCCAAGGCACTGAAAATATTGCTGATGTGCCATGCCCTCATGCACTTCAATTCGTCTCTGTATTACTTGCATGGCCTACCATTCTGCCGAGAATGGTAGGCTTGTTCATGGCTAACTTCTGTGGATTGTTTTGAAGCCGGCGCAATGGTTTGTGTGAGCGTGTTTAGAGGTTATTGTTGGGACTCTGGTTGATGCATTGCAACATCAGCGCACATAGGCCAGCCTGATAAGGGGATTGGCCACGGTTCTAGAAAGTACTGTTTGCTTCCAATCCAATGCGATTGCTGGTTTAGGATCGCCTTGCAATGTGATTGGTATTAATGCGAGACAGCGCGTCACAGCAAGAAACTGCTCAGCTTGCCCATCACCCCCCGAACAAAAGGCCAAGCCCGATTATTACCTAGCTGCAACCCCACCAACCAGACCGGCACCATCGCAGAGCCAATAATCAACAACGCCAACCAGGGATTCATTTGTTCAAAATCGATCAGTAGCGTCATGACTTTCAATACAGTCCAGCAGGCTGCCGCCACCAGCAAATTGGGCAGAAACACCTGCAGCAGGCGTATCGGGCTTACATCCAATGCCACCTTCACCAGCAATGTGACCAGCAGGAAATCCAGCGCTCCCGCACAAACCAGCCCCCACGCAACCGCCACCAAACCATGGGGCACCATCAACACAATGGCCACTATCTTGGTGGTGAACGATACCAACTCCTTGATCAACACCAACCGTTCTTTTCCTACCGTTAGCAGCGCCGGTGTCGCAAAACAATGCACTGACCGCAGCATCTCCCATAACGCCAACACCGACGCCACTTGCACTGACACTGCCCACTGATCGCCGAACAGCGCGCGAATCATCGGCTGCGCCGCTAAATTCACCACAGCAAACACCGGCAAGGTAAATGCACCCACCAACACGATGGCATTCAGATATGCATCCTGCACCGAACCGCCCGCGCGCCGCACCTGCGCCAAGTGCGGCAGCGCCACCGGCCCTACTGCCTGAATCAACGAATTGTGCAGGAACAACACCAGCCCCATGCCGCGGGAAAAGAAACCCACGTCCTTCATGGACGCTAATCGCCCCAACACCAGATCATTGGCATTTTGCGAGAGCGACTCCAACAGATTACTGACACCGATCTGCGCGCCCGATCGGAACACCGGGCGCAAATTCCGAAACGATGGCAGCCAGGGCACATTGGCCGGACGATAATAAGTATTGGCCAGAAACTCGGCTACCACTCCAGCCAACGCGCCATAGGCCAAGCCGTAGTAACCGTAATCCAGCAGCACAAGGCTGATTGAAACCAGATTGCGCACCACCGCGCCGAACAGATCAATCTTCAGGATGGTGTCGAATTTCATCTCGCGCGCCAGCAACGCCACCGGCACGCTGGAATAGGGCGCAAGGAAAAACGGCAGCGTGATGATCCACAACACATTACGCAGATCGGGCTCGCCATAGAAGTCCGCGATCCAGCCCGCAGCACCGATCAATATCAATGCCAAGCCCCAGGACATGATGATCATCACGCCCAGCACCGACATGATCTGCTGCCGATCTACGGTTTTTTCCCGCACCAGAAATTCGCTTACACCAAATGAGCGGATTTCGATGGCCAGAAAAGCAATCGCGGTAGCCACCGAGAACAGCCCGATCTGTTCTGGCGTCAGCAAACGCGCCAACACCGCGACCGAAATGAAGCCGATTACTTGCAGGGAATATTGGTTGAGGACTGAGAACAGAACCGCTTTGCGGATTTCACTCATGAGCGATCCGTCGCCGGCAGGGATTTAGCATAGAAGAAGGAAGGTGAACGCAGCCACATCGGCTGCTGCGACATTAGAGCGGAACCACCGGCTCGAAAGCAACAATAGCCCCCAGCCACCAGGACTGTTGAACCACTTTGACTCCGAATAACGATACCAGATATTTGATGAAGGATTTTACCACCCGCTCCCAGCGACTGATCGCCAACGGCAACTGATGACATGCTAGTACCGCGCAACGCAATGCGAACAGGTAATCCCCTTCCTCTTCGGCAATCTGGGAACAAATGCCATAAGACTGCGCCTTGGCTGACGGCTTCAGATGCACCAACCGTTCCGCCGGTCCGCCCTCACTGAACACCTGATCGATGACCTTCATGTGATACGGGAGCGTCGAGCGCGTACTGCGTGAAGACGAGGAGGAATGAATGCGATACCGCACCAGAGGCTCTTCGATGTAACCGATATTGTGATCACTGGCGAGCCGGATCCAGAACTCCCAGTCCTCAATGGAACGCAGCGATTCACTGAAACCGCCTGCATCGAGGAACACCTGACGCTGGATCATGACCGATGAAGTGCCGACAAAATTATTGCAAATCAGTTGTTCCAGCACTCGGCCCTGGTATTTGGGGGTAAGTTCACTGTCGCGTCGACCATCGTTTACGCCGCCCATGAACACCGAATCCGTATAAGACCAAGTAAAGTCAGCACATGCGCCTAACTGGCGCTCCACCTTGTCGGGGGCCCAAAGATCGTCGGCGTCCAGGAATGCGATCCACTTACCGCGAGCTTCCTGCGCTCCCCGATTACGCGCGGCCGCCGCACCACCGTTTTTTTGCCGGACAACCCGGATACGGTGACGGTATTTTTCCAGGATCTCCAAGGAGCGGTCGGTAGAGCCGTCATCCACCGCTACGATCTCGATGTGGGGATAGGTCTGTCCCAACACGCTCGCCAGCGTTTCCTCCAAATGCGCTTCGGCATTGAAGACAGGAATAATGACACTCACCAGGTCCCAATCAGCTACTTGCATTTACAATCCCATGCAAAACAATGGCTTACCTCCAAGACCACAATAAAGAGGGTGGTCGAGGATATAGAGAAAACGAAGTACGAAAATCCGGAGATAACCGCAGCAGCGGTCACTGAATCGCAATAGGCCCAGTCTACGCTGCTACTTCCACCCCTTATTCAAACATGCAAACTGGGTAACCGGTTCCAAGTAAACCCCATTACCTAATTGCCTGTCCAGCATACAGCTTGAGCCTGAGCTGATGAAAAATCAGACTTATTGGACAGCACTAGACAGGAAAACACAACAATTTGATTATATTTTGACCAAAACAATCAGGTACACATGAACTAGGGAACCGTTTATCATTCCGGCGCCAATCCGGCTCTCTTGGCTGGACTCCAGACCAGGCTAAGCCAATACTGTCAGTGGTTTACTCTCACCACGCCCCTAAGGCCGTTCGTTTGGGACAGCGAAAAAATCTGTGCGTAAACGCCAATCATCCGCGACAGAAGTCACAAGGCCATGTAAATAGCAAATATTTACAGAGGTCATGGGGAACCGGACGAACGGAAATGAATATAATATCGGCACATCGAATCAGGTCACCATATTGAAGGCTGGCGAATGCAGGAACCCGCATCGGAATTGGTCAGCGTTGTCATTCCTGTGTACAACGCGGAGAAATATCTCGAAGAGACCCTGGCCAGCATCTTTGCCCAGACCTATCCCCATATCGAGATCATAGCCGTCGACGATGGCTCGAAAGACCGTTCTATTCAGATTCTGGAACAGTACCCTGACAAAGTCCGTATCGTACGCCAGCCCAACAAGGGTGCTGCGACCGCTCGTAACAGGGGCGTGCAGGAAGCCCGCGGAAAATGGATCGCATTCCTGGATTCCGATGATCTGTGGACCCCAGACAAAATTCAGCGCCAGCTGGATGTCTGCGGCCACTATGCCTGGTCCCATACAAATTCCGTATTCATGGGCGGCGTCAACGATGGTCGACGCGACAGCGATTTCACGGCCAAGCATCAAGGCCAGGTGCTCGAGCAGTTGATCTGCAGCAATTTTATTGGCACCTCCACTCTGATGATCCAGCGCCAGGCTTTTCTGGACGTCGGCGGGTTCGATGAATCGTTGCGCTCCATTCAGGACTGGGAACTCTGGATCCGGACCGCTCGCCGCCATCCCATCGGCTATGTCGATGCACCGTTGATGCGATACCGGGTCCACGCAGTATCCGCATCTCGCAGCACCCGCAATACGTTGCCCAATCACCTGCGGGTAATTGATAAAGTCTTCGCACTGGGCGGGCCGGCGGAAGCCCTGCGTCATCTCAAACGGTCCGCCAAAGCGCGGTCCTATACCATCTGCTCACAGATCGCCGAAGAAGAAGGGGATTTCGCATTCGCCCTGCGCTGCTCCCTGCTAGCCTGTCAACAGGAGCCCGCCATTCCAGGCCGTTGGATCAGGGCCGCTAAGACACTCATCAAATACCTGCTCTCGCTGGTGGGATACAAGAAACACGTCAGTGCTGGCCATTCTTAAATACATGCGCGTTCTCCCAGGCCATTCATGAGCGATATCCGCAAAGCCATTCTGTTTTCGGTACTGAACCAGCATTCGCTGGAAATCATCAGTATCGTCTCCACCGCCATTCTGGCTCGCTTGCTGGCGCCGGAAGAGATCGGTGTGTTTGCCGTGGCAACTTCCGTCGCCTATCTGGCAACCGAGCTGCGCTCATTTGGAGTCGGCGAATACCTGATTCGTGAAAAGGACATCAACCCCGCGAAGATCCGAACTGTACTGGGTGTCATGGTCATAATGTCGCTGGGGCTTGCGCTTATCTTGATGGGTAGCGCGCCCTGGATTGCCGACTTCTATGGCAATCCCGAACTGCGCAATTTGTTGTGGATCATCGCGCTGCCGTTTTTTCTGGCGCCTCATACCGCCGTACCGTACGCCCTGCTCGCCCGCGATATGCAATTCAGCGCCATCATGCGCATCAACTTGATCGGAAGCCTGGTCCGAAACGGGGCATCGATCGGCCTGGTCATGTTGGGTTTCAGTTACTACGGATTGGCGTACGGCACACTGGCCAGTGTGGTTGCCGAATTTCTGGTTATTACCTATTTGCGTCCAGCTGGAACCCCTTGGATGCCTACCTTCTCCAACATGAAACACGTTTTCCAGATCGGCGTGCAGATCAGCCTCGCCAAATTTCTGATGTCCACCTCCAAGAATGCCAGCGACATGGTGCTGGGGCGTACCAGTTCCATGAAGGATGTTGGTCTGTTTTCACGTGGACTGGGCCTGATCCAGTTTTTGCAAAGCGCCCTGATTCAAGCGGTCTCTCCGGTTGCCCTTCCCCATCTAGCGCAAGTCAAACGCGCTGGCGGCTCCGTTGCCGACGCCTATTTGAACGCGGTCATGCTGGTGGGCGCTTTCGCATTGCCACTATTCGCCGTGGTTAATCTGGCAGCGCATCCAATGATTAATGCCTTGTTCGGCGATCAGTGGGACATCTCGGTACACGTGGCGTCCACCATGGCGTTCTGGGCCATGATGCAGTCGGTTCACTGCTTTTTCACCCAATCCATGCTGACCATGGGCAAGGAACGCTTGTTGATGGTCAAAGAGATGATTTCCCTTGCGGCCAAAGTCGGCCTAATTCTGGCGACCTATCATCGAGGGCTTGAATTCGTGGCCTGGGGTTTTGTCATCGCTGGCATTATCGATCTGGTGGTCACCACCACTATGTTGAAGGTAGCGTTGGGGCTCTCTGTGCGTGCGCTGGTAAAGGGCGTTTTGCATAACCTTGCCGTTGCGGCTATTTGTTGGACCACCCTCAAGCTGGTGACGCTGTATGTCGATCTGCATCACATTAACCCCTGGCTGGCGATTCTCGTCGTCGCAGTAACGATGACGCCAACTTGGTTAATCGCTTTGCGCCTGACCAATAATATTGCCTGGCCGTTCGTTAAAGGTATCCTGCAAAAATTGTTTAGCATGGTGCCTTGGGGCAACCAGCCAGGTTGAGCTTGGGCAGTGAGCCGATTTCCTACTCGTCCGTCCCGTTTTTGGACTTGTCGGTATTCGGGACCACTATCCGCCAATAAGCCGGCGGACAAACCGAGCCGTTTATAGGTGCTCTGCCAGCAGCAAGATATGGATACTTGTTGAACTCCAGGGGATTGGTTAAGGTGTGCGTGGCGCCGGCCACACCAGCTGCCGGTATCTGCAACCATCTTCTGATCCGTTATTCAAAATATCATTTGCCCATCTGCGCCAAGTCGACGCAATCAGACAAGGAACCCTATGAGCACCTCGTCATTTTCATTGTTCAAAGACAGGCTGATGGAAGCCATCAAATACGATTACAACCATTTGAAGCTTCCCCCGGTGCTGCTGGCGCGCGTGTTCCTCAGGGCCCTTATTCTGGCCGGTAAAAATGAGCTTGCATTCAAAATCGCCTCCAACCTGTATCGGACCGGTTGGGCTGGCAGCGACCGCCTGGGCCGAGACTTCGCGTTGCATTTTTTCAAACGCACGAACATCGGTCAGGAGCTGGTGCGAAATGCGATTACCAACATTCAACCCTTACCGCAGACGCAGAAGTTTTTCTCCAAGCCCGAAGAAATGCTCAACGGCATCATCAGCGTTCTTAAATCTCCCAACGGTCAGGAAAAAGGCGCCCTGTTGCTTAACTACAGCTATTACTTCCTGCTGTTCATGAAGCACTACGATGTCAACGCCATTATGGAGCGTTACAACATCATCCTGGAACCCAGCTGGGCCGGTTTCTGCGAGATGGACATTCTGGCTTACGGCCAGCTTTCCCACCCCGCCTATCTCATGGTGTACGAGGATCGGGACCGCCGCTTCATCGATTCATTGAATCTTTCATTGATCACACTGCCGATCGGCCCCAGCTGGTTCGTCAATCACAACAAATTCGTGGCACCCGACAGCAACGTCAAGCGAGACATCGACGTCATCATGGTGGCGTCCTGGGCACGCTTCAAACGGCATCGCCATTTCTTCAAGGGATTGGCCGAGCTGAAAAGCCGGGGCCAAAAATTGAATATTGTGCTGGTGGGCTATCCCGTGGATCTCCAGCAATCGGAAATCCGCGCATTGGCTGCCCAACACGGCGTTGAGGACATGCTGACCATTTATGAATGGATTCAACCGTCGGAAGTGGCAGCCTTATTGCAGCGCAGCAAGATCAATATCATCTGGTCGAAATTCGAGGGTAACAACCGAGCCATCATCGAGGGCATGTTCTCTGGAACACCGGCGATTCTGCGGGAAGGCCACAACTATGGCGAGCACTACGATTTCATCAACGATGCAACCGGCTGCTTTGCCAATGAACGCAACCTGGCAGACACCATCCTCAAAATGGTGCAATCTCCCAACCAGTTTTCACCGCGTAAATATGTCATGGAAAATCGGAATTGCGAGTCCGCTACTCAGATCATGAACCGGATCATGCGCGAAAACGAACTAAAGGCTGGCCGCCCCTGGACCACAGACCTAGCGGTAAAAGTCAACGAACTACACGGCATGCATTATTTACACGAAGAAGACAAAAACCGTTTTGACGAGGATTATGCGGCGTTAGCAGAATACATCTACCTCAAGGGCAATGCGCGCAATTAAGGCGTCTTTTAAACTTTGGCAAACCAGGCCAAGCCCAGTGACCATTTCAGGCGCGGGCGCGCTTCGGCACATGGAGTATATTCATCATGAAGGGACTACCAGCATCCAACATTTCAAACCCGTTCAGGCCTGGAGCAAAGGTAATGCGCCTTTCCTGGCTCTTGCGATCACGACGCTATCGCCGTCCTTTATCCGTCTTGATCAAAGAAGAAATCCAGCAAAGCTTTGACCCTGCAACTGGTGCTGCTTCTATGCAGCGGACAACAATCGAAGTCGCCGCCAGACTACCAATGGCCGTATCTATCCGGAAACACTGAACCTTCAATAGTTGCATCGTCTCGTGCACACCAGAACGAGACAAGATACTGCTGGGCTATTCGGCTGCGTGCGGCGGCCCTGCCAACTCGACGTTATGAGCACTAAAAATCAAGGATTGGAATGGAACATGCGTCACTCCGGCAAGGTCGAGTACATCTCACTAGTCTTAGGAATAGGCTTCTTGCTAGCGCTGGTTTCCTTCGAACTAATACGCATACTGAATCAAAATGATGGCATGCTCGTTTACGCGCTGGACGATCCCTACATACATTTGGCGCTAGCTGAAAATATCTGGCATGGGCATTATGGAATCAATGTCAGCGAATTTTCAGCGCCATCTTCCAGCATTCTCTGGCCCTTTCTGTTAAGTCCGTTCGCAAAAATGGAATGGTTCCCCCTGCTATTCAACTTGCTGTGTGCTGCCGCCACGCTGACCCTGTTCTTCAATATTCTTCAATTCAAGACCGCTTCCTTGGCATCAGTACAACGTCTCAGACTGGTCACCGTAGTGCTGGTGATGCTGGTACTGGCAACCAACATGGTCGGCTTGATTTATACCGGCATGGAACACTCGCTACAGGTGCTGATCGTCTGCGCCATTGGCTACGGTTTGATTTTGCACGCCGAAAGCGGGCGGATTCCGCCCTGGATGTGGCCTGCAATCGCAGTGGCCCCACTCATTCGGTATGAGGATTTGAGTGTTTCGGCTGCAGCGCTTTTGTATCTGCTGCTACAAAGGCAGATCGTCAAAGTCTTTTTCACTTCAGCCGTGATCGTTGGCTGCGTTGGCCTGTTTTCCTATTTTCTGATGCACTTGGGGCTCGAACCCATGCCGTCATCAATCGTGGTCAAGTCTTCGCTCGTAGACTCTAAAGGAAGCCTGCACTCCATCATCAACAACGTGCGCGCCACACTGCAAAACAAGCAAGGCATCATCATGGTATTAGGCACATTGATACTACTGGCCTATACAATGTTCACAACCCGGCTTCCTCAACGACAACTAGCCTTTGTCACTATGCTAGCGCTGACTGCTCATTTCATCGGCGGTAGTTATGGCTGGTTTAACCGCTATGAACTTTATATCTGGTCCTTTTTCCTTCTGGTCAGCATTTATCTTTTTGGCGATCTCATTGAGAGGGCTATATCAGAGCAAAACAGACCCTTTGTAGAAGCAAGGTTAATGATTATGGTCGTCGGTATTGGCTTCATCGCAAGCGCGGAGTATCTCAAGGGACTATCCACGATACCGCTTGCTTCGAACAACATTTATGAGCAGCAATATCAAATGCATCGCTTTGTGGTTGATTATTACAAAAAGCCGATAGCCGTGAATGATATTGGTTACGTTGCCTATAAGAATGAACAGATGATTGTAGATATTTGGGGATTGGGCTCGATCGAGGCTTATCGATATCGTATCAAGGAAAAGAACTCCAATTGGTTGACCAAATTGACCGAAGAACATGGCGTGGAGCTAGCGATGATTTATGATGAATATTGGTCGAACGATATTCCTGCCAACTGGATAAAGC
>DATLII010000295.1:0-2319 GCA_035539495.1 Dongiaceae bacterium | reverse complement strand
TCTGGCGGACTACCTGGTGTAGATAGGCGTGGCGTTCCGCGAGTCCCACGAGATCGTCGGCAAAGCGGTGGGCTATGGCGTGGCGCAGAAAAAGGATCTGGCGGATATGTCGCTGGCGGAACTGAAGCAGTTCAGCCCGATTATCACCGACGATGTGTTTGCAGTGCTGACGCTGGAAGGCTCAGTCAATGCGCGCAACCATTTGGGTGGCACAGCGCCGGCGCAGGTGAAGGCGGCAGTACAGCGGGCAAAGGGTAAGCTGGCGGAGCGGAAGTAATTAACAGGCTAATAATCCGATCCAAGCATCCATTTCACCAGCTTCAGCAATACCCCAAAACGGCGATTTCCCTCGCCGTTTTTTTATGCCCATCGTCCTTTCGTCGAAAAAACCTCCTTATAAATCAGACGCAAACGGCCAACTTATTGGCTAATTTCGCCTGATCATTTGACACGCAAAGACAAATATCTATATTTGTCTCAATCTCGCGATGGTAACCCAAAGCGAGACCAGCCGGGACTTGGTATCACCTATCAGACATACACGGAGCAGGAACACAGGGAATGCAGGCGCAGTGACCCGGCTGCGGCAGCCTGCACTTTGGTACGCATCCTTGAAGTTGGTTTTCTCAGAGCTGTTGCTTTTAAAACTATAAGAATGATTCAGCGACCGAATGCAAGCAAACGGCTGTAGTCCGGCCGTTACAACAATAACCAGACGTTTTGCATTTCTCTTTTTAAGGGAGACTCACCCCATGAAACCGACAGGACCATTCCGTCCGGCGGCGGCGTTGTTGTTTTCTGCCCTCGCCACATTGAGCACCGCACCACCCACCTTTGCCGCCACCGACCTGCTGGGCAGTAGTCGCGGCGGCTCTCCACAGTGGGATTTCTGCTACGGCAAACCCGACAACACGTTATTACCGCAAGATCCGCGCTCGCTGGTGTTACCCGGCGTCAACACAGGCAAGGCAGTGCACTTCAACGCTTTCTGGAAGGATTGCCATACCGATCCCACGCTGGTGGATGAGGAAGGCGCCGCGCAAACCTGCGGCGAATTGCGCAATCGTTTCTACCGCGGCGACGCTGTGCTGGATACCGGCGGCCCCGGCGCGGGCGCGCTGTTTGCCGGCACCGATCCCAATTCGCTGGCATCGGCGTTTGGCATTTCCACGTTCACGGCGGCGCAGTACAACAGCCTCTGGACGATTTGGGGCGGCTTCCTGCTTCGTCCCAGCAATTTCGATCAACTGGTGGCGGAACGTTACGGCTCTGGCTTTAGCACCACGCGCAATCCCTACCCGAAACCGGGCGAAGACCCTAATCGCACCAACGGTGGCACCGGGCAATTGCCGGAAATCTTCACTCAGCTGCGCAACGCCAACGGCAGTTGGAGCGGCCGCATCGGCGTGACCTGTCATGGCTGCCACAGCGGCGTGGTGGGTGCCACCACCGATGGCGCGGGGCTGGGCCTGGCTTATGGCGGTGGCAGTAGCCTGGCCGACCTGGACCTGTTGCTGCGCGATATGTTGCCACTGGGTTATCCGGCGTCTCTCGCCACGTTCGCCAACTTGAGCCGGCATCGCGGCACCAACAACGCCAGCGATATCAACCTGGCGTTCCTGTTTCCGGAATCCGGCTTCTATTCACCACTCACCCTGGCGGGGCTGATCACGTCCGGCTCCACCGCGAGCATGGACACTCCGCCCTGGTGGAACCTGGGACATCGGCCGGTGAAATTCACGGATGGTGTGTTTCCCTCGGATGCGCCCCGTACTGACATGGTGTTCTACACGCCTTTCACCGGATTGTTCGGTGCAGTGGGCGGGCCAGTTTCCGATCAGGGTCAGGAATGGATGAAGCAACACGGCCCTGCGCTGAACACCTGGATCGAATCCTTGAAAGCGCCGAAGTATCCGTTCACCGTCAACACCACGCTGGCTGAGACCGGAGCCCAACTGTTTCACACACTGGATCTGTGGGCACCGTCGCGCAACAACCCGGTACCCAAGCCTCAAGGCAATGGTTCCTGCGCGGGTTGCCATGGCGCTTATGCTCCCCGTTACGTGAACAATCCTGCGTATCTGGATACACCGGCGTTGGCGGGCATCGCCAGCTATATCGTGCCGATGAACATCATCAAGACCGATGCGGTGCGGGTGAATACCAACAATCAGGCGGTGCAACAAGCGGGCGCGGTGAACTTTTTCGGTTATCCGGAATTGAACGGCACGGCCAACTATTGTGGACCGCAGAATCGGCCTTCGATGAATGGCAATCGCGCACCGGGTTATCTGGCGCCGCCGCTGTACGGGGTGTGGG
>DATLII010000294.1:0-10801 GCA_035539495.1 Dongiaceae bacterium | reverse complement strand
CGCGGTGGCCAACGGTGACTTGTCCAAGAAAATCACGGTGGACGTGCGCGGCGAGATTTTGCAGCTCAAGGAAACCATCAACACCATGGTGGAGCAGCTGCGTTCTTTTGCGTCGGAAGTGACGCGCGTAGCGCGCGAAGTCGGCACCGAAGGCCGGCTGGGCGTACAGGCAGTAGTACCTGGCGTAGCGGGAACCTGGAAGGATCTCACCGACTCGGTTAATACCATGGGTGCGAACCTGACGGCACAGGTGCGTAACATTGCCGAAGTGACCACCGCGGTAGCGCGGGGTGACCTCAACCGCAAAATCACCGTGGATGTAAAGGGCGAAATTCTGGAATTGAAAAACACCATCAACACGATGGTGGATCAGCTCAACTCGTTCGCCGGCGAAGTGACGCGAGTGGCGCGCGAAGTCGGCACCGAGGGCAAACTCGGCGGGCAGGCGCAGGTGTCCGGCGTGGGCGGCACCTGGAAGGATCTTACCGACAACGTGAACTTCATGGCCTCGAACCTGACCGAACAGGTACGCGGTATCGTGAAAGTAGTGACGGCGGTAGCCAACGGTAACCTGACCCAGCGCCTTTCCGTACAGGCCAAAGGTGAAGTGGCCGCGCTCGCCGACACGATCAACGGGATGACCGACACGCTCGCAACCTTCGCCGACCAGGTGACCAACGTGGCGCGTGAAGTAGGGGTGGATGGCCGGCTCGGCGGCCAGGCGAACGTGCCCGGCGCTGCCGGTACGTGGAAGGATTTGACCGGCAACGTCAACCTCCTCGCTGCCAACCTCACCACGCAGGTGCGCGCCATTGCCGAAGTTGCGACCGCCGTGACCAAAGGCGACTTGACGCGCTCCATTCAGGTTGATGCGAAAGGTGAAGTTGCGGAGTTGAAAGACAACCTCAACACAATGATTCTGAACCTGCGCGAAACCACCGACAGTAACCGCGCGCAGGACTGGTTGAAAACCAACATCGCCAAATTCACCGGCATGCTGCAAGGCCAGCGCGAGTTAAATACTGTGGGGCGGATGCTGCTTTCTGAATTGGCATCGCTGATCACTGTTCATCAAGGATCTATCTATCACCTACGCGATAGCAGTGGTAGCGGTCATAGCCGCAGCCACAGTCTGGATCTGCTGGCGAGTTATGCACATGGTGGCGACAGGCAACTCGCCACGACGATTCGGCTCGGCGAAGGCCTGGTCGGCCAATGCGCGGTAGAAAAGAAACGCATCCTGCTCGCCGATGTGCCGGCGGATTTCATTACCATTTCCTCCAGCCTTGGATCTGCGCGCAAAGTCAGCATCATCGTACTGCCTGTGCTTTTCGAGGGGGAAACCAAAGCGGTTATTGAGCTGGCATCGCTGGAAAATTTCACCGAGGTGAACCTTAACTTTCTTGAGCTCCTCACGCAAAGCATCGGCGTGGTCTTCAACACCATTGAGGCCACGATGCGCACCGAAGGCCTGCTAACCCAATCGCAGCAGCTCACCACCGAGTTGCAATCCCGGCAGACCGAACTGCAACAAACCAACGAGGAATTGGGCACCAAGGCGAAATTGCTGGCGGAGCAGAACGCCGAAGTCGAACGCAAAAACGCAGAAGTGGAGCAGGCACGTTACGCGCTCGAGGAAAAAGCGGCGGAGCTGGCACTCACCTCGAAATACAAATCCGAGTTCCTCGCCAACATGTCGCACGAGCTGCGCACACCGCTGAACTCCATCCTCATCCTGAGCCAGCAGCTTGCCGAAAACGCGCCACAAACGCTTAATGCAAAACAGGTCGAATTTTCCCGCAACATCAACAGCTCCGGCTCGGACTTGCTGCATCTTATTAATGACATTCTCGATCTGTCCAAAATCGAGTCCGGTACCGTTACGGTCGATGTGGAGGAAATTCCGCTCGCCGATTTGCAGAGCAACATCGAGCGCAACTTCCGCCATGTGGCCGAGGCGAAAAACCTGCCCTTCAACGTAACCTTTGCGCCAGATCTGCCCAAAGCAATGGAGAGCGATCCGAAGCGCCTGCAGCAAATTCTCAAAAACCTGCTTTCCAACGCGGTAAAATTCACTGCACATGGCAAAGTGGAAGTGCGCGTGACCGTGGCCACACGCGGTTGGAGCGCCGAGCACCCAGTACTCAGCAAGGCCCCGCAAGTGCTTAGCTTCGCCGTTGAGGACACGGGTATCGGCATCGCAACCGACAAACAGCGGCTCATTTTCGAGGCATTTCAGCAGGCCGACGCAGGCACCTCGCGCAAATACGGTGGCACTGGTCTCGGTCTCGCCATCAGCCGCGAGCTGGCAGTCCTACTGGGCGGTGAAATCAAGCTCGCCAGCATCCACGGTCAGGGCAGCACGTTCACGCTCTTCCTGCCTGTTCATTACTCCGGCCCTGATGCTGCTCGCTCCGTCGCGCCCAACAACAATTTTGCGCCGCAGGGGAACGCGGGGCGGGGCGGAGAACAGCGCACGCATGCGCTTACCATCCATGCACCCGCACGCGAAGAACACATCGAGGATGACCGCAATTCCATCGAAAATGGCGATCCCGTGTTGCTCATCATCGAGGACGATCCGCATTACGCACGTATTCTGTTGGGACTAGGTCGCGATCGCGGTTTCAAAGGTATCGTGGCGCCGAAGGGCTCGCTTGGGTTGTCGCTCGCGCGGCAGTTCCATCCCACGGCTATCTCACTCGATATTTTCCTGCCCGACATGCTCGGCTGGACCGTGCTCAACCAACTCAAGCTTGATCCAGCCACGCGCCACATCCCGGTTCAGGTCGTAACGATGGAGGAAGAACGCCAGCATGGACTGTCACACGGCGCCTTTTCCTACCTCATCAAGGCACCGACCACTGACGGGCTGGAGGCGGGAATAGAGCGTCTCAAGAGCTTTACTATTCCGCGCACCAAGCGGCTGCTGGTGGTGGAGGACAACGTAATCGAGCGCGCGTCCATCTGCGAACTGCTCGGGCATAGCGACATTGAGCTGGTCAGTGTCGGCACAGGCGACGAAGCACTGGCGTCACTGCGTGACCAGGCTTTCGACTGCGTGGTGCTCGATCTGCGTCTGCCCGACATGACGGGCTTCGAACTGCTGGCGAAAATGCACGCCGAGCCCGCGCTACAAGAGGTGCCAGTGGTTGTCTTCACCGGCAAGGACCTGACGATTGAAGAGCAAACCAAGCTCAAAACGATGGCCAAGAGTATCGTTCTCAAAGATGTGCAAAGCCCTGAGCGATTGCTCGATGAAACCGCACTTTTCCTGCATCGCGTCGTCACCGACCTGCCGCCGGAAAAGCAGGCCATGCTGAAAAAACTGCACAACTCAAGAGAAGTGTTGCGCGGCCGCAAAGTGCTGGTGGTCGATGACGACGCCCGCAATATCTTTGCCCTTACCTCATTGCTGGAAAACCAGGAGATGACGGTAATCACTGCAACCAACGGCCGCACCGCGATCGATGTCATCCAGAAAACGCCCGATCTAAGTCTCGTGCTCATGGACATCATGATGCCGGAGATGGACGGCTACGAAACCATGCGCGAAATTCGCAGAGTTCCCCAATTCCGCACGCTGCCCATTCTCGCGTTGACGGCGAAAGCGATGAAAGGGGATCGTGAGAAGTGCCTGAATGCGGGCGCAAGCGATTACATCGCGAAGCCGGTGAATACAGACCAGTTGCTGTCGTTGATGCGCGTGTGGCTGTTTAGATAAAGGTGGTTGTTTCGATGAGCGCACGAGAAATGAATATGGAACAACCCATCAACATTCTGATCGTGGACGACGAGCCGAAAAATCTCACCGTGCTCGAAAGTATTCTCGATAGTCCCGGCTACCGGCTGGTGCGGGCCGATTCTGCCGACAAAGCACTACTCGCGCTCCTCGACGAGGAATTCGCTCTGTTGATCCTCGATATCAGCATGCCCGGCATGACCGGTTTCGAATTGGCGCAGATGATCAAGGAGCGTAAAAAAACCGCGCTCGTGCCGATCATTTTCCTCACCGCCTATTACAACGACGATCAGCATGTGATCGAAGGCTATGATACCGGCGCCGTGGATTTTCTCCATAAGCCGGTTAACGCCACCGTGCTGCGTTCGAAGGTCGCCGTCTTTGCCGATCTGCACCGCATACAGCGCGAAAGCGCGGTGGTCAATCGAGCCTTGCTCGCCGAAATGAAAGAGCGCCGCAACGCCGAGATCAGTTTGAAAGAATTGAACGAAGTGCTCGAACAGCGTGTGATCGAACGAACGGAAGCGCTACACGAGCTTACGGCCAAACTGACGGAGGCGGACCGCCACAAGGACGAGTTCCTCGCCTTGTTGGCACATGAACTTCGCAACCCGCTGGCTCCGATCCGCTACGGCGTCCAACTCATGCGACGCTCTGAAAATGCTGGCGAAAGCGGCGGGTCGGTTGACGATAAAGTCCTCGACATGCTGGAACGGCAGCTGGGTCAGATGGTGCGTTTGGTGGACGATCTGCTCGACAATAGCCGCATCAGCCAAGGCAAACTGACACTCCAGAAACAGCGGATCGAATTGGCGACGGTGTTAAGTGAAGCGGTGGAAACCAGCCGCCCACACATTAATGCCGGCGGTCACCAACTCACTGTCGTCATGCCTCCCGACCCCGTCTTTATAGAAGCCGATGGGACTCGGCTGGCACAGGTGTTTTCCAACCTTCTCAACAACTCCGCCAAATTCACCGCGCCAGGTGGCCGCATCCAACTAGCCGCCGAAGTTCGGGGCCACGATATTGTCGTGAGCATCAAGGATACGGGCGTTGGCATTTCTTCCGAAAAGCTGCCCCGAATTTTCGAGATGTTCATGCAGGCGGATCATTCGCTGGAGAAAACACACGGCGGCTTAGGTATCGGGCTGACATTGGTGAAGAAACTGGTGGAAATGCACGGCGGTGCAGTAGAGGCCAAGAGCGAAGGGCATGGAAAAGGCAGCGAGTTTGTGGTGCGACTGCCAGGGGCGGTGTTGCAGGCGTTAAAAACTCCACCAGCCAAGAACAAATCGGTTCTGTCAGCGGATGACACCTCTGATAGATCTTCTGATGGATTGCGCATCCTCGTGGCCGACGACAATCAAGATGCGGCAAATGCGTTGGCGACGCTATTGAAGATTATGGGCTACCAGGTCCGCACCGCTAACGATGGGTTGCAGGCCGTGGCCGAGGCAACCGAGTCTCTTCCTGACGTGATATTGATGGATATCGGCATGCCCAGACTAAACGGCTACGATGCCTGCCGCCGCATCCGGGAATTAGCGGGTGGCGAAAACGTTTTTCTCATAGCGCTCACTGGTTGGGGCCAGGACGAAGACAAGCAGCGTTCGAAGGAGGCGGGCTTCAACCGCCATATGCTCAAACCGATTGATATCGCTGCACTTCAAAAGCTGCTGTCGGAGGCATCGCCCTCAAACAAAGAACGGCCTGCCGGGTATCATCTCAATTCGTAGAAAATGCAACGCACGGAAGTTTGTTGGGCGTTCGAAATTCTTGGCCAACACTCAGAATGCTTGCGTAATGCCGGCTGCACTGAGCATGAAGCAGAGATCCGCAGACTGGATTGACGAGGCCTTGCCATTCTTGTCGATCACGGTGACGCGGCCCATTGCCGGATTGACGACCACTCCCTTCACATCCGCAATCCACTGCCCAAATACCTCACGCGCCTTGATCAGCGCGGACTCATCGACAGCGATCTGCCCGGGTGCTTCGACTTCCATATCGAGCTTGACGATACGCTCAGCCGTTTCCTTGATGGTCTCGTTATTCATGACTGCCTACTCTTGCTTTTTTCGACGCGAAGGCACGAAGAATAGACGAGACATCTATGCCAAGTAAACGCGCGACAAGTACACATCAGCGCCTGACGCCGTCAGACAACCCACATTGCTCATAGGGTTGATTGAGTAGATGCTTTACGGGTTGAGATGATCTATTGCCAATGGGCAGATGAGACACTAAGATGCTAATAATTCCTATTTGAAACACTTTCGCATCCCGACCCATCACCTCGTGGAGCGGCAATCGCTATTAATTTTCCGAGATAGAGAAAACACGTTAATGACCACACATCAGGACAAACGAAAACCAAGCGGGATGGCGATTTTTAATCGCGTAGCTGCGGCGCTATTGGGCGGATATCTGTTTACCTGGGGTTTCAGTGCGTTCTCCATTACCGGACTGGTGGCTTTGGGTGTGGACTTTCACGAGTCTCAAACCGCGATCATGCTGCTGTCTTTTCTGGTATTTCTCGGCTTGTTTCTCTGGTCCTTTGCCGCTGCCAGCCTTACCCGGGTATGGGCCGTGCTGGGCGGTGGCGGGGCGGTCATGACATCTGTTGCCTGGGCGCTGCAACGCGCCTTGCTGGGTTAGGAGCTGCCAATGTTGTCCAACTTCCGGCTTTCAATGACCTGGGTCCATACCTGGTTCGGTTTGGTGCTGGGCTTCGTGCTCATGGCATGCTTCTTCTTCGGCGCTCTTTCCGTCTTCGATCGCGAAATCGATCGCTGGGCCATTCCCGAGACCCGTTTCCCGGCGCAGCCGATGCCCTCGTTCGATACGGTGCTCAAGCCCGTGTTCGACAAGTTGCGGGCACATCCCGACGACATGGCGGCAACGGCGGATAGAGTCATCGGTGAATTGCCGCATCCAGACACCATGCCGCTGGAATCCTTGTATGCCTATACGACGCACCGCGATCCCGTGCTGTCCATTGGCGGTGAGTTCGGCATTCCCAATAAACCCAAGGATGCATCCGATGAACACCAGCATGTGCATGGCTGGGCCACCATTGATCCGCGCGATGGCACTGTATTACCCGAAGACCGGCTCAAGATAGGTAGCAACTGGTTTTACCCGATGCACTACAGCCTGCAGTGGCATTGGCAAAACATTGGTTATTGGGTCGTTGGCTTGGCAGCACTGGTTATGTTGGCGGCACTCGTCACCGGCGTGATCATGCACCGCAAGATCTTCCGCGAATTCTTTACTTTCCGCCCGCACAAGCGCACTCAGCGCAGTACATTGGATCTGCACAACCTGACCGGCGTGGTGGCGCTGCCATTCCACTTCTTCTTCGCGTTCACCGGATTGGTGATTTTTAACGGCATCTATTTGCCGTTGGAAGAAACCATGCTCAAGCCGATGCATGACCACGCTGAAGTACTGGAAGCACAACACACCGGCCTGCCGCACGAAGCCGCGGAGATAGCTGCGCCGCTGGCGTCGGTGGATGCGATGGTAGCGGAAGCGAAGCGCCGCTGGGCCGCCCGCGACGTAGCGGGAGAGGTGGGTTTGCTCACCATCAATCACCTGGGCGATATCAACGGCTATGTTTCCATTTACCGCGCTGGCAGCGACCGGGTCGCGCTGGTAGGGGAAGCGATTCATTTCAAGGCTAGCACCGGTGAAGTGTTGCGAGAAGATCCGCCGCGTTCAGTCGTGTCCGACATCAATGAATTTCTCACCGGCCTGCATTTGCAACACTTCAAGCACTGGTTGCTGCGCTGGTTGTATGTGCTGGGAGGCCTGCTGGGCTGCGTCTGCATCGCCACCGGATTTTTATTCTTTGTTGAAAAGCGCAAACAGCAACATGCCAAAACCGGTGTGCAAGGTAGCCGAATTGTGGACGCGCTAGCTGTAACAACGGTGACCGGAATGGTGATCGCAGCCGTGGCCATGCTGGTGGCCAATCGCCTGTTGCCGGCAGATCTGGAAGGGAAGGGTGATTGGGAACAGAACATATTCTGGGGTGCCTGGGTGCTGGCACTGCTACATGCATTATTGCGCAGCGCACCCGTAGCGCAGGCGCGTATCAATCCGGCCTGGCGTGAGCAATGCTGGATGCTGGCCGTTCTCTCGGTGACGGCCGTTCTGTCCAACTGGACCAGCACAGGGGATCATCTTGTCAAAACGGTATTTGTAGAAACCTACTGGCCTGTGGCAGGGCTTGATCTGAGTTTGCTGGCAACGGCATTGCTGTCTGTTGTGGCAGCACGCAAGTTGGCCTACAGGGAACGGTCAATGTCCCCTGCGGTGGAACGTGCATCTGGCACGAACGGGATAGGTGCACTCGCCGGGGAGATGAAACATGGCTGATTCATCTGGGATGATATTGGTGTTCGCAGCTATCGCTAACGTTGCAGGTTTCGCGTGGCTGGCGTTGGCCATGAATGTGCATTGGCAGCAAATACAGGGTGGACCTGCCCCGTCCCATGCGCAGAGGATTGCTTTGCGATTGCTTGGCATAACAGGGCTGGTAGGTTCTGCGATACTTTGCTTTCTGGCCGACCGACCTTCGATGGCAGTACTGGTCTGGATAATGTTGCTGGCGGGTGCGGCGGTGCTGGTGGCATTGACGCTGGCCTGGCGGCCTGGATTGCTGAGAATACTGTGGCCTCTGTCGTGAGCCATCACATATAGATTTCTACCGGCCGAAACAGAGGTTCCTGGCAGTGCGCGTTGAGCCAGCAAACCTGCCGCGAAGACTACGATCAGTCATTTGACCTTTTACGCGAAATACTGTTAATAGTGGTGCTTCAGTGTGAGGCCGCCATGAAAATCAACACCGAAAAACTGCGCCACAGCAGCGAAACACCTTTCCTTCTCATTGATTTCCTGATGCTGGGGCTGGTGATCCTCAATTTGACGTGGTTGGTGTTCGACAGTCTTTTTGCCAGCCGTCTTGTGCGCAAATTTCTGGAATGGCTATCCGCTGACTTTACACAGTTCTATGCCGAAAACGTGCACACCAATTTTGTCGTGTACGATCTGTTTTTCGTGGCCATATTTCTGTCTGAGTTTCTAATGCGCTGGGTAGTGGCGATCCATCGAAAGACCTACCACCGCTGGTTCTTTTTCCCCTTCATTCACTGGTATGACCTGATCGGCTGTATTCCGGTTGCGTCCTTTCGCTGGTTACGTTTGCTTCGAATCATCTCCATCATATATCGGTTGCAGAAGTATCAGATCATCGATGTTTCTGACTGGTATATCGTCCGATTTGCCAAAAAGTATTTCAACATCATGCTTGAGGAGTTGAGCGACAAGATCGTTATCAACGTGTTGGACGGCGTGCAGGAGGAAATCGCAGTCGGCACGCCAGTAGTGGAAAGAATCATTCAGCAGGTGGTGGTGCCTAACAAATCATTGCTGGTTGATTGGATCGTGTCCCGGATCAACGAGGTGTCTGACGACGTTTATCAGCCGCGGCGGATGGATATCAAGGTTTATCTGGATGAGGTGATTGCCAATTCCATTGCGAAGGACAGCAAGGTCGTGGTGTTGGAAAAGCTGCCGGTCATTGGGGATGCCATTGCTGATGTTATCGAATCCACGGTGAGCGATGTGGTTTTCAATGTGGTCGATCGGCTGATAAGCGACGTGGGGCATGAGGACACCGAGACTTGGGTACGCGAGGTGACAGATCTGATCGTAGCGAGGTTGTTGCAACCGAATGAGGACTTCCAGGCGATCAGCCGGAACATGCTGATCGAGATCATTGAGGTGGTTAAGGACGAGGTGCGGATACAGCGCTGGAAGCTGAAGGAGGCTGAACCCCGCTAACCCTTGATTTGGGCAAGTCGGGGTCCGACCAATAGATGACACCGCCTACTTCGCCCCCTGACAACCGCTGTATAATCGGCGATCATTGACTTCGAAATAACCCATCAGTAGGCTAGAGAACCTATGAGTTTTTAAAGCTAGGTCCTCCGCCCAACCGCGTTGAGAAGTATGATCGGTGTGGGCCGACAGGCTGTCCATCGGCAGCTGCAGCTCCTCCTGGATCTTCTTCAGCCGGTTATCCCCGACCTGCCGGCTCATCGAAAACAGCGCTCCCTCTTTGTTGGGCTTGCGGGTCGCCAGGTACCGTTCCACTTCATCAGGTAGACCGGGTTTACGATGGGCACAAACCGTTTGGTCTTCGATTTGGTTTTGTGGACTGCCGGCCGCGCTGGCGTTGCTTGGCGGTGGCGAGCGCCACCATCGAATTGCGCACGCCATTCAGAAAAAAACTTTCACGGGTGAGCGCCAGGGCTTCGGAGATCCGGGCGCCGGTGTGCCACAGGGTATTAACAAAAAAAATGCGTTTCTTGGTCCTTGATCTAGTGCCTGGTGGACTTCGGGTAGCACCAGGTAATGCGGAAATTGCTTGTCATGCGTCTGCAAGAAGGTGCGACGTTTGCGCGCCAGTGGTCCCAATCGACCGCGGTGCGCAGCTCACCCGGGAAGGGGATGATTAAATCGGGCAATAGGGGAGGGGGATAATTCATGGCGATGTTCCTCACCAGTAATGCTTGCGTAGGTTCAGCCCATCAAGCCAACCCCGTTCCCAATACATGGATCTCAGGCTGCCGGTGGAATGGGGATTGTTGGTGAACGGTGCACCCGCCTCATAGGCGGTAATCCCGTTTGCGTAATCCATGCCAAGAGATAAGTGTTGGTGTTTCCGGTCCTGCTCTTCGGCGGTCGCCAGGAGGTTGGTGATGACATTAGACAGTTCGAGAAACCGCGCTGGAGCCAAAATGCCCCCCAGTTCTTGGTTAATCCGATCCAAGATGGTACGGGCCAGGGATCTAGGGTGCATGGAGTTTCCTTACTCGTCTTCTTCGGCGTGGTAGTGGACTTCGAGGACGGCGGCGTTGCGTTCGACGAACTGCGCGAATAGGGTGTATTGCCGCAACAATTCGCGGACCACCAGCACGCGCGCGATCGGACGGTTCGGGGTTGGCTTGCAGTTTTTCCAGCGCGGCGCGGATCGTTTTTAAGGATTGG
>DATLII010000293.1:0-2612 GCA_035539495.1 Dongiaceae bacterium | reverse complement strand
ACGCTAAGGTCAACTAAGCTTTCAACGTGCTGGCTATATGAAAAACCCGTCGAGAGACGGGTTTTTTTATGGATGTAGGAATGATTACCGAAACAGGAAGTACTCTTCTATTTGTTATCTGTGCCTTTGACAGCGAGCCTTTCATTACGCTAAATGAATTTATCTTTGGCCGGATTGCCATTGATTCAACTTTCATGGAAGAAGGATTTATTTATGTATTCTCGAAAAAAGCTAAGTGCTCTCGCTTTACCGTTTTTCCTGTTTTCGGTTAACACCGTCAATGCCGCTGACTCTGTTTTCACTGCGTCGATTGATAGCAAGGGCAAGGTAATCAAGCAGTCCGGCGACTGGGTCTACAGCGTGAAGCACTTCCCGCGGGCCGGTTATTTTTCCGAGTACGAAGTTATTCCAAAGGCTGGGGTCTTTCAGCAGGGACCGGGTTACTGCGGTGTATCCGTAACTGATGTGGACTCCTATGATGATTTGCTGTTCGCCAATGCCAAGGTTGTCGGAACGCCAACGATCAAAGCCATCAAGGTGATCACCCAATTGACCGCGGGCTCCGCGAAGGATGCAGCGACTTCTAAAAGTTTCATGCTGATGTGTGTTCGCTAGTTGTCTGGGCGAGGAGGGCTGCTCCCCGCCCCCTATTTTCTTTTATCGATTGTGATCGATATCCAGCTTGCTGAACGTCACTTTCCCGCCCTCACTGGTGTACCCGGTGTTGTCTTGCACATACACCCCGGCCTTGAAGTACAACGGTTTGTCGCGCCAGGTCGCACTGATGTTGGTGTCCCACTGATAGCCCGCCGCGCTGATGCCCAACGCACCGCCAGGGCTGAGGTGAATAAGGTAGGAAAACTCGCGGTCGAGTTTCACGCCGGTGGCGATGGTGATGACCCGGCCTTCATCGTCATCTGGGCGCATGCGTACCTTGGCGACGATGTTGCCGGTCTCGGTTTTGGTCTTGTACTGGTATTCGACCTTCACCATCGGCTTCTGGCTGTTATAGGCATGGATCTGCCCGATGACGATCTTGCCCGAGCTCGGCACCTGATTCACCGCCAGCGTGGCATACAGCAGGTTGTCGGCATCCGGGTAGTACCAGTTGCGCAGCGTACCGTTGCTGTAGGTTTCGCGCAGTTCGGTGCGCGGATAGATGGCGTTTTCAGTCTTTGAGCCGGTCACCGGGGACCAGAAAAACAGCGTGCCAGTGTCGGAATGGAAGTATTGATCCTTGAAGCCTTTCACCAGTTTGGAGGTTTCAACAGTGTACGGCGGGCTGCCGACGGGAACACTGAGGTTCCAGGTTGCGAGGTCGATCATAAAAATAGCTTCCACGAATTGTGCTGCACGCACGTGCCAGAAGCTCTAGCACGCGCCTTGGAGGGCGGTCTTTATAAGCGTAGGCGGCCGGTTTGTTAATGTCGGGCTGACAGATGGATGACGTCAAAATCCTGTTAAAAGGCCATCTTTCCCGGTTTTAGCGGGCTGCAGGGACGACCGTTAGTCGGCGAATTAACCCTTTAGTTAGATGGTGGCGTACTGATAGCTTCTGCTTTTCTGGATCCAGGTCTAGAGTGGTGGTTAGTATTTGTCCGGTTTTCACGAGAAGCCGGCCTGCCCCGAACATAGAGAAGCAGCATGGAATGCGCGCAGCCCCGGCCAATTGACGGCAACTCAACGTTATTAATAGTCGACGATTACCCTGAGAATCTGATCAGCATGCGCGCGTTGTTGCAGCGCCAGGACTGGCAGGTCATTACCGCTGCCTCGGGTTTCGAGGCCCTCAGTCTGTTGCTTGAACACGATGTCGACCTGGTGCTGCTGGATGTGCAGATGCCGGGCATGGACGGTTTTGAAGTGGCGCGCCTGATGCGCGGCAGCCAGCGGACTCGCCTCACGCCGATCATTTTCCTGACCGCCAACGAACAATCCCAGGACGCCGTGATCAAGGGCTATGCCAGTGGTGCGGTTGATTACCTGTTCAAACCGTTCGACCCACAGATTCTCAAGCCCAAGGTCCAGGCCCTGCTGGAACACCAGCGCAATCGCCGGGCCTTGCAGCGCCTGAGTCATGACCTGGAGGTCGCTCGCGCCTTCAATGCCTCGGTGCTGGACAACGCCGCCGAAGGCATTCTGGTGGTGAGCGAGGACGGTCTGATCCGCTTCGCCAATCCGGCGATGTCGCGCCTGCTCAATGCCACGGTGCAAGAACTGCAAGGCAAGGAGTTCCTGGATTTCCTGCAAAAGCCGCATATCCCGGTGTGGGCCGAATCGGACCTGCTGGCCGGGTACAGGCGCGGCGAGACATTTCGTTTGCACGATGCGTTGTTGCGTACCGCGCCCGGCCAGCAGGTGCCGGTGGCGCTCTCGTGTGCGCCGTTGCCTGCCGAACAGCACGCCATGGTGGTGACTGTGCTGGACATGTCGGTGGTGCGCCACCTGCACAAGCAACTCGAATTCCAGGCCGTCACTGATCCGCTGACCGGATTGCTCAACCGCCGCGGCTTTTACCAGACCGTGGAAAACCTGCTGTTGCGCGGCGAGCGAACCGACAGTGCCTGGGTCCTGATGTACCTTGATCTCGACGGTTTCAAGCGGGTCAATGA
>DATLII010000292.1:0-2983 GCA_035539495.1 Dongiaceae bacterium | reverse complement strand
GTTTGCGTCAGCGGGCAAGCATCCACTGGCGGGCATGGCAGCGGCGTTTGCCGGTGTGTCTGGCGGTTATGCGGCGAATATGCTGGTGAGTCCGCTGGATGCCGTACTGGCGGGCATCACTACCGAAGCTGTGCATCTGGTGGATAAAAATCATGATGTCAGTGTGCTGTCGAACTACTGGTTCATCATTGCTTCCACTGTTTTGATCACGGTGCTGTGCACCTGGATTACACATCGAGTCACGTTGCCATCACTGCCACAGTGGCAACAACAGGACAGCTTCGCTGGCCATGAAATTTCAACAGCAGAACGTCGTGGACTGCGCGTGGCACTGGTAATCCTGCTGATCATGGTGGCGCTGGTACTGGTAGGACTGGTGCCAGAGCAAGGTATTTTGCGTGATCCCACTACCGGCTCCATCATCAAGTCGCCGTTCATCAGTGGCATCGTCACCTTGATTGCACTTACCGCAACACTGTGCGGCGTGGGCTTCGGTATTTGTACGGGGCGCTACAGCAATCGCGATCAAATTATTAAAGATATGGAAGACACGCTGGCAGGCATGGCGACCTACCTGGTGTTGATGTTCTTCGCTGCCCAGTTCGTGAATTATTTTGCCTGGTCCAACATCGGTATGATTCTGGCGATCAAAGGCTCGAATGCGCTGCAGGCGATGGCCGTACCCGGTGTGATCCTGTTGCTGGCGTTTATCCTGATGGCGGCGAGTATCAATCTGCTGATCGGCAGCGCGTCCGCGATGTGGTCACTGATGGCGCCGGTGTTCATCCCCATGTTCCTGCTGGCGGGCATTGCGCCGGAATCGGTGCAGGCGGCTTATCGCATCGGTGACAGCAGCACCAACATCATCAGCCCGCTGATGCCCTATTTCGGCGTGGTGGTGGCCTTCATGCAGCGCTACAAGCCCGATTTGGGCATCGGCACCATGGTGGCTCTGATGCTGCCCTACTCGCTGGCGATCCTGCTGGGCTGGAGCGTGCTGTTCGCACTTTGGTATGTGAGCGGCGTTCCGTTCGGTATTTATTGAGCCATTCGGCGTTTATTGATCCTCGTCTTAACACACCCTGACTGGTAAACAGTTTTGGCCCGATGGTAGACTCGAAAGCCAGGGCTTTGAATGGATCTTCCATCCATTCGCTTCAAACCAAAAAAACATGACTAACAATAATAAATTAGACGCCACCAATCTGCCGGTACCCGCCTTTCAGGTGCAGTGGGGGCTGGGTTCCACCCAGGCCACTGAAACTATTTTTTGGGAACCCAAGCAGCAACTTACTGAACCGCAATCCCCCAGCAAATTACGCAATGCCCTGGCCAGCCTGCATACCGACACCACGCATGTGGAAGTCAGCGATATGGACTGGGTGTCGCCGATAACGCTGCAGTTCACGCCCAACCGCGTAGGTTTTTCCGCATTGGTGTCATCGACTTCCGTCATCCGCTACGGCTATGCGCAGGAAAATCTGCTGCGCTCCACCGCAGTGGGCAATCTGCTTTTCATGCTACCGGGACAAGAAATCCATGCTGAGATCGAGCCAGGCCGGCTTAGCACCGTCACTTGCTCCTTCGACACCGCCTATGCGGAGAATATCATCGGCCCGCTGGAGCAGCTTTCGCATGTCCAGTTACACAACGCGCTGGATCTGCGCAGCTCGCTGATTTCGTCCATTCTGCTGCGCTTAATGCAGGAAGCGCTCTATCCAGGCGCCATCAGTCAAGCAGTGGCGGAATCGTTTGGTCACGCCATTCTGACCGAGTGCGCGCACTGGCTGAAAGCGCAGGACGATCGCCCTCCGACCACAGGACATCTCACTGCCCGGGAACTTCAGATCATCGAACAGTACCTGGCAGGACTATCAGGAAAATCACCGAGCGTTGCAGAGCTGGCATCGGCCTGCGGTTTTAGCGAACGTTACTTTGCCAAGCTGTTTCGCGACCAGACGGGTTTTTCAATTTCACAGTATTTCAAGGCCGTGCAAACATCGAAAGCCAAGGTGTTACTGCAGGAAACCGATCTGCCGCTGAAAGAAATCGCCTACCGACTGGGCTACAGCTCCGCTGCCAATTTTAGCTCGTCTTTTCGTGCCGCCACCGGCATCACACCAGGCCAATTCCGCAAGCCAGACTGACATATCAATGTTTGTCTTTGCCGAATAAACCCGCATCCGTCCCCTCGCGCCAACGTTCGTATTCGAATTTCAATACAAATAGCCGGACATCAAAATCCTTTCCGTTTGTCTATCGCGCCCAACTTTCTTAGGCTTGAAACAAGGCAGCAACTGCATCCAAAAAAAAACATTAATACAACAATAAATACAGCAGCTTAGTGATTTGCCAAACACTACCTCACCAATATTGAGCGTTGGCAAATGGCGTGCTGTCAGGAGATGGAAATGTCACTTCGTTCCCACGCGCACAATTCTCGTATCGTTCCACTACTGGCAGGGTTGGGTTGTGCCCTCCTGCTGTCAGGCTGCAAAACCTCCGACGCGCTGATCGAACCAGCCCCCGAAATTGGCATCATCTGGACGGCACCGACAACGTTTTCGCTGAAGAACAAAGGCTATGATCGCAAAGAATTTTTCTTTCGCGGCACCGCGAATTCCTATGTCAATACTGCGCCATTGGATAGCGACGGTCAGTGGGAAGTAACTGCCAGCGGCGAAACTGCCGAGTATAAATCCCGCATGATCGTCTATAAACCCACGGATCCCGCCAAATTCAATGGCACTGTCATCGTTGAATGGATGAACGTTTCCAGCAGCGTGGATACACCCACCGAATGGATCGAGATGCATACCGAGCTGATGCGTAAAGGTTACGCTTATGTCGCAGTGTCGGCTCAGCAAGTCGGTATAGAAGGCGGGCCGATTCCATTGCAAAAAATAATCCCAATCTGCCTGTCGGCAAAGTGCGTCAATCGCTTGCGCTACAACAGCCTGTCCCATCCAGGCGATAGTTTTTC
>DATLII010000291.1:0-19205 GCA_035539495.1 Dongiaceae bacterium | reverse complement strand
GTTCATTGAGCGCCATTCCAGCGCCGGTTGGCAATGCGCAACCGAACAATACCGCTGTATCGAAATCGAGGTCCGTGGGTTTGAGCACAAGACGGTTTTCAGCGACAACGGTGTAATTGCTAAACGTGGTGACTGGCCCGGAATTGATTTGAGTATCGCCATCCCAATATAGCGCGCCAGGAGCGTCCATGCCGTCGCCCTTAATCCAAGTCAGAATGACAGCGTCGCCCGGTTTGACTTTGCTGACACCGGGACCGATGGCCTCCACAACGCCCGAGCCCTCGTGTCCCAGCAAATGAGGCAACCAACGATCATCTCCACGGCCGCCAGAGGTTTCCATCAACTGACTGCGGCAGACACCACTGAAAAGAACTTTCACCAGAACCTGTCCCGGCAACAACGTACTGGATTGCAGCGTTCGTACCCGCAGCGGTGTACCCAGACGCTCAAGGACAGCCGCCGTGATCTGCATTACAACCCCTCGCTGGCAGGTAACGGCGGAACCACCATCTCCCGCCGAAATTGATCGCGTGGCAGCAACGGTTCAGGATCTTCATTGGGGCGTCCAAATTTGACCTGTGGCGTCACCCGACATGCCGAATCAATGGCAACGCGACAAAAACCTGGGCCGGTATGATCGGCCAAACGTTTCAGACCATCCATCAAAAATGCATTATGGGTAATTTCCAGCGCGGGGATGTTAAATGCTGCTGCCGCTGCCAACCAATTTGGAAACGACAGGCCGCCATCGATACTGGATGCAATATAACGCCCATCAAGCCACTGATCCTGCGTTTGCTGAATCATGCTGTAGCCGGCGTTATCCAGACAAATGATTCGGATATCGAGATTGTGCCGAACGACCGTCGCCAGTTCTTGCAGATTCATCATCAAACTGCCATCGCCCACGACACAATAGGTCGGCACCTGAGGCTCCACCAAGGCGGAGGCAATCGCCGCAGGCAACGCCCAACCCATCGCCGTATTATTAAAATCATGCCACACCCGATGGCCAGGGCCCGGCCGGAAAGCCTGCATCATCCAGGCTATCGCAGAACCAGTATCCACCCAAATATTAGCGCGGGCTGGCAGAATATCCGCCAGCACATCGGCGAAACGATACGGATCCACCTGTTGCCCGGGATCGTACGTCTCCTTGCTGAAGTGATAACGCGACTTCCATTGATCGATACGCTGAAGCCAAGGGGAGAAATCGGTTGTAACCGATTTTGCTGCCAGCGCAGGCACAAACGTACGCAGGTCAGACTCTACCGGGCAATCAATTTTCACTTCATACAATTCAAATTTATCCAGCTCTTTACGATCAATATCGACAACGGCTTTCCATGCCGAGCGTGCAAATGTATTGGGCGGACTACCAGTGGCTTTGGTATCCAGACGCGAGCCCAGTGCGAGCACAAAATCCGCGTTCTGCACCGCAAAATTGGCGTACCGGCTACCGTGAGTACCAAAGGTGCCAATGCGCAAAGCATGAGAAGCCGGCAGCAGATCCGCCGCTCCCCAGGTCAACGCAACTGGAACATTCAATTTCTCTACCAGAGACCGAAACTGATCTTCCACACCCGCCAGATGCAAACCCCAGCCTGCAATAATCACCGGGCGTTCCGATTCCGCCAACTTAGCGATAATGGTTTGCACAGTGTTACGATCTGCAGCATCAGCGGCAACGTCGGGGGAAAATTCTACCAAGGCATCGGGATCGATATTCATGCGCTGGACATTATCAGGAATATCAACCAGCACCGGCCCAGGTCTTCCTGTCTTGGCGATATGAACCGCTTTCTGCAGCTCCTTCTTGATATCAGCAGGATTCAAAACCTGAACCGCATACTTGGTAATGGAACGGCAGATATCCACTATCGGTGTTTCCTGGAATCCTGTCTGCCGGACACCGCTGTTACCGGACATACGGAAGGTGGACACCTGCCCTGTCACGAATACGGCAGGCACCGAGTCATAAAAACAGCCTGCGATTCCCGTAATCAAATTGGTGGCACCGGGCCCACTGGTGGCCATTGCCAAGCCCAGATTTCCGGTGACGCGGGAATAGCCATCTGCCGCCATCGCCGCCGCCTGTTCGTGATGGCAACAGATATGAGAGATGCCCGGCGTATTATCCAGGCCGTGAATCAGATGCAGGGACGCGCCGCCCGACACCACAAAAGCGTGGCGAACGCCCAGTCCGGCAAAGAAATGGGCAACGTAGTCCGCCAGTTTCATGCGGGATTCCACGGCATTGCCGATTTGGAACTGATGAACAACGAACCTTCCTTGTAACTGGACGGTATACCGGCCAGATCCGGAACGCGGGACCAGGCATTTTTCTGGGAGAACAGATTAATACCCAATGCCTGGAAATGATCGAAGATCAGTTTGGCATTCTCTGCGTTTCCAATCTCGACGATAGCATCCATCGTCGCCCAATCTTTCGCGTCGGTGGTCAGCAGAATTTTGGCTTCTTCACCTTCCGCATCCAGTTTGATCAGATCGATGCCCTGGATCAGGGAGCGGAAATCCACAATATCAACATCAAAGCGCTCAAGATCGCCATAAGGATTTGATTTCGCGCCGGCCAGATGGCTGCCGGTAGTATTGCCCAACACACGAACGAACTGCGCTTTACCGGCCTTATCCGAAACAGCCGCTTTAACCGGCTTGATCAGGGATACCACACCATTCCGCTCGACATTCTCTGCGAAACGATCGTAATGAATAGGATCAGGCTCATAGGAAGACACCTGAATGCCCAGCTTCGCCATCACAATGGAATGCAGGCCGATATTGGCGCCGATATCCAGCGCCCGCCGATAGCGCTGTGCATTCTGCCGGTAGAAAGAAAAAATGATCAGCTCGTCGATATCGAAAAGATTAACTGAATCGATATTACCCATCCGAAAATAGGGAAGCTGGAGATCGCCGATCCCGTTGGCCTGGGCAGACTGCGCGCCATTGCGACCGAAAATCGCCAGCATATCCTGGTGGGCAGCCACTTTCATGGGACCATACAACGGCGCAGTAGCGGGATGATGTTGTGGCAGGCATCCCAGAAAATCCAGATAAGCGTTGAAACAGGCGTTTTTGGTCATGGTAAATCCAGCCTATGGCAAATTAAGTTCACGGTTACCTGAACGTCTCAGCTTGCCGAAATCGGCATGCTGTTCCAGCAGCTCGGCAAAACCAGCGCGGGCCCATTGATCATACTGCGTGCTGATATTACGGCCACCAACAGCTGCCTTTTCCTGCTGGCTCAACCAGTCGATGCAGGCAACCACCTTATCCATGGCGACGAAATCGTCCTGTTCAAGATGCTGTACAGTTGCCTGAAAAGAGGCCTCGCAGCGATCTTCTGCCCGCAGGGTTTCCTGATGAATTTTGGTTCTTACCCATCCAGGCCCCACAATCGAAAAACGCACGTCCGGCATTTCCGAATCCAGCAACTCTGTCATCTTGATCAGCGCAATTTTGCTGATCGCATAAGCACTGAAGCAGTCTGCCGTTCCATTGGTGGCGGCTCCCGCAAAGAAGATAACCTGAGCGTTTTCGCCACGCGCTGGCAACAATCGATGGACCGCGCAAAGCTGATTAATGAAATTGATATCGACCGATTCAGCCCATTGCTCGAAATCCAATGTTTCAAAGCGACCGATGGGCTCCATGGTTCCTGGCGCTACAATCAGCTCATTCCAAGATCCCATTGCTTGCTGCATTTCATCGCAGCTTTTTTTCACACTCGGGCGGGATGCAAAATCGGCTGGAAATAGAACCGCACCCTGCTGTGCCAACTTATCCATCTCAGACGATTTTTTTCGATAAGTACCTGCCACGCGCCAACCAGTTGCCAAGCGCTGTTTCGCCAGCGCCGCGCCGATATCACTGGAGATGGACAATATAATCGAGGTTCTAGAAAGGGCCATGGAAACTCGCATTGGGCTGATCGTGGTTGGCCAAACCGGTGGTCGCAGGCTTTTCCAATAAAGCGACATCCAACTGGGCCAACACTTTATTCGCAATATCGTATGCAACCGGATAATACGCGGCCGACAGCGCTGGCGAGGTGGGCGTTGGATAGTCCGGCAACCCCATTCGCTGCGGCGCAAAGCGCAAACGATCAAACAGGTTTTCCGTAACGATGGCCGACACCTCACTGGCAACGCTGCATGGCAGCGATGCATGGTCCACCACCACGACAAATCCGGTTTTCTCCACCGACGTGCAGATCGTGTTGGAATCGATCGGCCGGATACTGCGCAGATCGACCACTTCTGCCGATACACCACGTTCTGCCAGTAATTCAGCCGCACGCAGACATTCCAGCGTCATGTACGACACACCTACCAGCGTGACATCCGTACCGGCCCGCACCACTCTGGCTTTGTCCAACGGCACGCGATAGTCCTCTTCTGGCACCAGATCACGGATGCCGTACAACCAGCGGTGCTCCAAGCACAGCACAGGATTATTGTCTTCGATCGCGGCAATCAACATACCTTTTGCATCGTATGGCGTTGCCGGCATGATGACTCTCAAACCCGGAACGTGGGCGAACCAGGCGTGAAGGCTTTGACTATGCTGCGGGCCTTGGCCCCAGCCACGGCCCACAATCATGCGAATCACCACGGGCGCTGACATCTGTCCGCCAAACATGTAATGCCACTTCGCTGCCTGATTAACGATTTGCTCCACCGAAACCAGCGCAAAGTCCACTCGTTGGTGAGTCATAATCGGGCGCATGCCGGTAATCGCGCTACCGAGCGCCACACCTGTCAACGCACTTTCCGACAGCGGAATATCAAACACACGCTGGCTGCCATGTTTTTCCACCAGATGCAGGGTAGAGCCGAAAATAGCCTTCGGATCCGGCACGCCCAGTCCCATTAAATAGCTGTTTTCATAATGGGACAGCGCGAAATCTTGCGCTTCATTCAATGCTTCTGCATAAGTTAGAGAGCGTTGAGTTTCCGCCAGATGCTGCGCCTCTGCGGTCTCAGTAGAACTATCCGCATACACATGTAGCCCCGCAGTATCTGCATCAGGAAACGGACTGGATTTCGCAAATGCGAATGCGTCCTGAATCTCCGCCTGAATCGCCGCCTCCGCTTCACCCAGCGAAAAACCGGGCAGAACTTTCTGCAGTTTCACGATCGGGTCCAGCGTTTTCCACTGTTGATACTCAGCCTCAGAACGATAGCCAATGTCGTTGTCGAAGTTCGGGCCGCAGTGCTCACGCCAACGGTAAGTAGGCAGTTCCAGGAAGACTGGACCGCTACCCGTGCGAACCTGGCTGACAGCGCTGCAAGCAGCGTCATACACCGCTACAACATCGTTCCCATCCACACTGGTAACGCTGATCCCGTGCGCTTGCGCCAACTGGCCTAATGTTCTGTTCGAAGGCTGCCGCACCGACAACGGCGAATAAACGGAATAGAGATTGTTTTCACAAACAAAAAGCACCGGAAGATTTTTCAAGGCCGCAAAGTTAAGGCTTTCAAAAACAACGCCAGCTTCCATTGCGCCGTCGCCCAGGAAGATCACGACAACACGTCCATTGCCTTGCTGCTGCGCGGTAAACGCAGCGCCCACCGCGATAGGAACCGTACTGCCCACGATCGGTGTTGCGCCGATGAAACCTGCTTGCAGATCGGTCAGGTGCATCGACCCACCCTTACCGCCACAACAGCCAGTGGCTTTACCGTAAAGCTCCGCCAGCATGCGCTTCAGATCACCACCTTTCGCCAGATAGTGCGCATGATTACGGTGGCCCGAAAACACCCAGTCAGACGACTGTAATGCTGCACACACGCCCACTGCCGGCGCTTCCTGTCCGATGCTCAGATGAACCGGACACCGCATCTGTTGCTCGCCATAGTGTTGCGCAATGGCTTCTTCCACCAGGCGGATACGCAGCATGTCATTGAGCAGGCGATGCATATAGTCTTCACGCTGTGTCATGGAACGAACCAGTAGTAGTCGCCTGTATAGCCAGCTTCGTCGAACAATTGAATCCATTCAGGCACCGACAGGATCGTTTTTGCCGTCAGATTCCAGTTCAGCATGGCCTGCTGCTCTTCTTCGTTTCGATAGGCATCCACGGTAATGAATGCGTGCTGACGAGAGACACGCTGGATCTCGCGCAGCGCCTGGATCAAGTCCGCCCGTTCCAGGTTATGAATAGTGTTGATCGAGATAACCAAATCAAAACTGCGATCCGGAAAAGGCAGTTCACGCGCATCGGCGACCGACACACTGGACCGCATGTCCTCAATGGCATGTTCGATGGCGTACTGACTGACATCGACACCTTTCACGTTGATACCCGGAATCGCCTGGGCCATATCGTGCAACATAAAGCCCTTCGCACAACCCACGTCGAGCACAGACGATTGGGCAGTCAAACCATAGTATTTCTGAAAGGTGGGAATAACAGGCTGCCAAAACCGTGACTGGTAACTGAATCCGCCGTAACCATGACGGCGCTCGCCGTCGAAGAACTCGCGGCCGAACTGGCGCGCAATGCGACGATCGTCTTCCGTCTTTTCCTGACCGCGCTGATTGACATCGCGCTTGGTGCGGGGATAGTTAATCAGCAGATCTATTTGCTTTCCCATCTCAACCTCGACAATGCGTTCCTTCAGGCAACCAATCCCAATCGCTTCATCCACTTCACCGTGTAGCATTGCTCAACATCCTGCAACGCTCCTGCACCGTAACTTGCGATGAGTTCCTCAATGGCATCCGCCACTGAGTAGCGCTGAACGTAGCCAGTCCCAATCAATTTGTCCGAATTCTGGCGATAGGAACGTGGATCATTGGATTCAGTCACGACGATCTCGGCCGGTACCCGTTCTACTACCCGATTGGCGATATCCAAGATGGAAATATTTTCGAAGCCTGCGTTGTAATTGCCGTCAGGCAGAGCCGGATTGGCCAGAAAATGCCGATAGACATTGACCATATCCTGGATATGAATATTGGGACGAACCTGCTGACCACCGAACACGGTGATGCGTCCGTTCTTGAGCGCCTGCAACGTCAGCATATTCACACTGACATCTAAACGCATACGGGGTGACAGGCCACACACTGTCGCCGGCCGGATGTTATGAATTTTCATGCGGCCGCAATAGCTCAGCAAAACCCGCTCGGCCACCATTTTGGTTTTGTTGTAAACCGATACCGGCACCAGCGGCAGGTCTTCTGTTACCTGCTCCTCTTCTTTGATGCCATACACGCTACCGGAGCTGGCATAAATAAACTGACGCACACCTGCTGCTGCGGCCCGTTCTGCCAACTGTTGTGTCGCCAGCACATTCACTTCCCAGGACAGCGTGGGATTCAGTTCAACACTGGGATCGTTGGCGATGTTGGCCAAGTGCACGACCGCATCAATTCCGCTAACTGGCACTGTGTCGGTGTTGCGCACATCCTCTTTGATGATCTGCAAGGCCGGATGTTGCGGTAAAAAATTGCCGAACCACTGGGTATCCACCACGGTGACCCGATGGCCATCCGCCAACAAAGCGGGAACCAAAACACTGCCAACGTAACCACAACCACCGGTGACTAATATGTTCATGACATCATTCTCTGTGCTGGTATTCATGGGGCAACTGTTCGAGATCCGACAGGTTGTCATCGATCCACTTCAACGTTTCTGCCAATCCGGCCTGTAGATCGATCTTGTCCTGCCAGCCCAACTCATCGCGTAATCTGCTGCTATCCAACAGATACGCCTGATCCTTGCCGAGTCGTTCTTCGCCGATATCGGCCAGATCGCTCAGCGCTACGCCAGTCATTTCGGCAATTTTTTCCACCAGATCGCGAATGGACACCACATGGGGAGTAGAAATATGGAAGCTTTCGCCCGGATCTGCTTCCAACGCAATTTTCCGCGTAGCTTCTGATACATCCTGGATGTGGATAAATGACCGTATGGAATGGCCGCCGCCGTGCAACGACATTTTTTTGCCAAGACGGGCATACAGCATCGCGCGCGGGATAATCCGATACAGCAGCTGGCCAGGGCCGTACACATTGGCTGCTCGGGTGAACACGACCGGGAACTGGTAGGCCCGGAAAAAACTCATCAAATGAAGGTCGCAGGCCGCACGCGAAACCGCATAGGGTGTACTGGGTGCAAAATTGAAATTCTCCCGAATCCAACCATCCGTGCTGCCGTACACCTCGGGTGTGGATACGTGGACGTATTTTTTCAGGAAGTCGAGTTTACGCAGTTGATCATGAAAGCGAACCTGGCCTACCACATTCGTCTGATACCAATGCTCCGGAATCTGCCAGCTTTGCGCCACCATGCCCTGTGCTGCAAAGTTCACGACATATTCCGGCCTGAATTCGCGGATAAGCGCCATTAGCGCATCCAGATCGTGATTCAGATTGATCTGGTGGAACTGGAAATTCTCTAATCCCGCTGACTGCCACAGATAAGGCATGAAAACCGGGTGAAGTTCTGGGGACCGGCTGACGCCAATCACCTCATCCTGCTGTTGCAACAGGTAACGAATAAAACTGGCGCCACTGAACGAATTGCTGCCCACCACCAGGAAACGGTGTTTCATGACGCAGCTCCTGCGATCTTGCGGATCGGTTCAGGTAAAACGGCATTTTGAATTGGGTGTGAGAAAAACGCCTGCTGCCAGGCATCCGATTTTGGCCAGAGCAAAGCAGGCTTGAGGTCGAGCTGTGCCTGCTGCAACGCTCGCAAGGTACCGATGTCACGATGGAAACCCGGGTTATGCCAACATGCGAATCGACCGATATAGCGGGGCAATACCTCCGTGCTGAAGTCGGTGATCGAAGGGTTCTGCTGTAGCCAGTGCAGAACCTCCGGCTCCAGCAGATACACCGCACCATTGGCCCGATTGCCTGGCGGGTTTTCCACTTTTTCATGGAACTCCACTACGACATCATCGCTGTCAGTCACCACAATACCGCACGACTGCGGCGTATCCGTGTTGAACGTCATCATGCTGATAGGGCAATGGGTTTTACGGTGATGTTGGTGAAAGGCAATAAATGCCTTCAAATCGCAATTGGACCAGTTGTCCGCATGGACCAGCAACACGGTCGCATCTTGCAGAAATTCGGCGTTGGCTCGCAGTGTTGCCGCGGTTCCGAGTAAAGTCGGCTCTTGAACTGCCGTTACCCAGGATTGAAATGCAGGTCGATCGAGAAAGGACGACACAATGTCGGCGTGATGATGCAGGTTGACACAAACCTCTTGAATACCGGCCAGCTGCAATGACTGCAACCAATATTCCAGCAGCGGCCTGTTTCCGATCGGCATCAGGCATTTGGGCCAGGCATCGGTAAGCGGCTTGAGCCGGGTGCCCAACCCCGCCGCTAACAATAATGCCCGCACGTCCCTGCTCTTGCTCATCCCAGGCTTTCCCGATGCAACGCCAGATAATCAATCACTGACAGCAGCCACACATGGTGCGTCATCTCAACGATGTTGTACTGGCTGCTGTCTACCCACAAATTCAAATCACCCATCGAGCGCAGCGGATTGTCCGCAGCGAAACCCGTCACCGTGATGATGCCAAGACCCAGGGCACGGGCTTTGGTGGCGGCGTTCACCATATTGGGAGATGCACCACTGCTGCTGATCAAAATGACGAGGTCACCCTTATCGGTGTATGCCTCCAGCGCTTTCTCGACCCAGTGCGGGTATCCATAGTCGTTGGCGAAGCAGGTGATCAGATCAGCTTCGTTAAAATTCATGGCACGGATGCCGGTGGTTTTCAGGAAATCCACACACAGATGACTTGCCATCGCCGCACTGCCGCCATTGCCGGCAATGATCAGTTTTTTTCCCGACAGGTGCGTGGCGCGAATCAGCTCCACACACTGATCAAGTAAACGGGGATTAAGAGACCGAATCTTACTATCCAGCGCTGAAAAGTAGTGATCGAAATACGCCTGATTACCAGGGACCACGGTTAAGGGTCTGGCGGTGTCCGCTATTGCTTTATGTTTTGTTCTCATCGGGCTGCTCTCTCTGGCGCGTATGGCCATTTACGATCAAGGCTGAATAGCGATTTATTGACGCTTGGCGATAGAATGCGACTCGCGTGCCAAGCCGAACTACCGATTCCTGTTGCCACTGAATATTGGTTTTTAGGACGACGCCGGCAGATTTTTCTCTATAAACGCCGACACTCTTATAACCAACGCATCAAAAAACGCCGTTAGAACGCCGCTGAATTTCTAAATCGATAGCCATTGCCGGCTGCGCGCCGACTCAGACACCTTCTCCAGAAAATCCATTCCCTTTGCGGCCTCCAGCGCACCGTAGACGAAATCGCTTGCTTGAGCCTTACCCGAGTGGAAATGACGTAAATCTGACGCCATATCCGCATAGAGATTTGCGAAAGCCTCAATAAAACCCGAGGGGTGGCCAGCTTTGAACCGGTTATAACGGGATTCCATGGCCAGACCAGCCGCCGAAGCGCCGCGATCCACACTGATGCTGCTTCCCTTGTTATCGGCAAAGCGCAACGTTTCTGGATCCATTTGATACCATTCCGCACTGCCCTCACTGCCATAAACCCGGATACGCAAACCATTGCGATAACCCAGCGCCGATTTCCCCCACCAACTGACCATACGAATGTCATCCTAATCAACAATGCAAAAAATGGTCGTCCAAACGGCAGACACAGCCCGTCCTGTCATTCCCTGAAAAACATAACAGTTTCGGACCAGCCTTGTGTGTAATGGCGAAGATAGATCCTGTAGCGCGGATTGATTTCGAGCAAAAATCGCGGCACAGCCAGAAAGTCACTAGCTGAGTGATAGACGGAAATAGCAAGCTTGCATTTATGGCGTGCAATGAGATTCGATGCACCCGCTAGTGCTTTCATTTCCCATCCTTCCAAATCCATTTTGATGAAACTTACTGATTCCTCCATCACATCATCCAACCGACAAGCTCTTACCTTTACAGGCGCACTGGCGTTAACAGCTGATGCCGAACCGGCGGACGCATCAAAACTAAGTACCTCCTCCCGATCCGAAAGAGCCATCGGCATGAAATTAATATCACGCAGCGCACTTAACCTACGGCGGGCTGCTTGCAAGTTAATATCAGATGGCTCGAACAGATAGACCTTTTTATAGTCTGGGTAACGCCGACAGAATGCCTCGGTCGTATCTCCATCGAAGCCGCCTGCATCAACAAAAACTTCCTGGGAATAGTCCATGAAATCTTCGAAGTATTGATCCTGAGAACGCACCTGATAATGCTGCATATAGCTTGCATCAGCCGTTAATCGAAAGCGCACCACATTCAACAACATCTCTCTAGATTCTTCATCGGCCAATCGCTCATATAGTTGCGCCCACTCCACCAAGTGATGCTCAATGGAAGAACGCTGGTCGCGCACAAACCACGACCACGCCAGCGCACCACCGGATGCCTGGATAATTTGATTAATTCCAATACACCGTTGCAACTTCAGTGCTGCAAGCCGCTTATTCACGTTAACAGGACTAATGGAGGTCGAACAGTTAACAACCCAGGCATTGCCTGGCAATTCTCTACTCTTAACGATAGGTGTGCCCTGCCCGTCTTCACTTGCGGCAGTAAAATCATCGATCACACCATCAATTCTTACCAACTCTTGCAGCGCTTTGGCTTCCTCGTTCCTACCAACTAAGAAACGAGGTATATGCACACCGGTGTCAAGAAACTGACGCGCCAAATCCTGCTTGGAAGGCCCAGTGCGCAATGCCGTTATTACCTCATTAACAAATTTCTGCTGAATAGAAGGCAATAACGAAGCCGCTTTTTTGTCACTGAATGACATACAATCTCCTCCGCGTCAGATCGTCGTAAATAGCCAAAAAATCTACTTCTGTAGAAGATTCAGCAAAAAGTATACCGATCCTGCCATAAGGCGCCTTACCCATCAGCTCACCTGACCGGGCCAGCGAAAAATAACCGGCCAATGCCACCGCCCGATTGAAAGCGACTGCCGTAAATCGCGTTTCCTGCGGTACCGTGATCGTGTGCCGGACAATAAAACGATTTTCAGGCTCGCCCATGACAGCCAGCGGCGCACCCAGAAATGGCGTGGCGTACATACGAGCGTAGTGATAGCCGGTGGAATACTCGATTAGAAGACTGTACAGATCGCCGGGACAGCGACGTGTGATCTCCACGATCCAGACGCTTTCACCTTGCATGATGAACTGGGTATGAAAAAGCCCGTCTTCCAGTTGCAACAGATCAGCCATTCGCTCAATTGCGCTGCGAACACTCTGCATCACTTTCGCGGAAACGGTTGTCACCACCCTGCTGGTATCAACCGCAAACGGACTGGCGACACATTCCTCTTCAACAAAAAAGTCCAACAGAATTCGCTTGTCTCGTAGAAACGCGGAATGGCTCAGCAACTGGCCTTCCACATACTGTTCTACCAAATATCGCCCGCTACGGGACTGGCTTTGTGCTGTGGAAACGGCCTCATTCAGCACGCTTGCATTTTTTTCCCGAACAACGGTAACGCCGCGGCCGCTATACGCATCCACCGGCTTAACGATCACAGGCAGCGCATCCAGCGCCTGCTCGACGGGGATCAAAGCCGGAACGGGAATCCTATTGTTCTGTGCGAAGCGGCGGAATTGTTCCTTGTTGTTAATCAATTCCGTAGTGACGACGGTATCGATTCCCTTGAAACCAATCTTCTCATTCAAATCGGCACAAACGCTGTAAGAAAAATCATTACAACCTGGTACCAAGTGATCGATTTTGAGCTCTTCGATCAATGCGCACATGCGGGCACGATCGGCATAATCCTGCTGGATGTAGTGAGGCGAGGCAGCTGCAAGATAATCCTGGGGATTGCCTCCCACCACAAACACCTCATGGCCCTGTTCAACCAGTGATTGATGCACCGGCCAAGCTGCCAAATTGGTGTCCACCAGCAGGATTCGGCTCATATCAGGCACTCCCCTTGCGCAGGAACAAGGTATCGCTGGCGGTAAACACCACGTCGAATTGCCCTGTCGCTAGCAATTCATCGCCGGCCCGTTTGGGGCCATCTCCGAATGCCCAGACATAATCATCCAACAACACCCAGCCACCGGGCATGACATGCGGCAACCACAACTCGATGTCTTTGCGGACAAAGTCGTAGCGATGATTTCCATCAATATGCAACATCGCAATGTTGCCTGTCAGAGGCAAAGCATCCAGCTCGCTGGCTGGCAGGAAGCCGTTAGTTGCAGCATCACAGTAAATGCCAATGGCAACTTCAGAGATATCGCGGATATAGCCCACATTACCCAACAGCCCGACCGCACTGATGAAGCTGCGAAAAATTTTATCCAGATCGATCAGATCACGCCCACGTTTCAGCTCCTGGGTAGCAAGACGCGCCTTTTCACCCTGATCCACCAGCTTATCGTTATCCCAGGGGTCGACGCAGACCAGATTGCCGATGCGGTAATGCTGCGCCAACCAACCGATGGCAAACGCCGAGCGGCCCTGAAAGGAACCCACCTCCACCACGTCGCCCTGTGGCACCAAACGCGCAATATGGGCCAGCGCCATTAATTTCAATTCATCGGACTGCCCTGGAATACCAATGAACTGGCGATGAAGGCTAACCAACTGACCGTGCCGCAGCGGCGCCTGTCTGACTGCGTTGGGGCAATGCAAGGTCTCCACGAAATTTTCCGCCAATACCTGATCGGCCCACGTATGGCTGGGCACCAATCGCAACCAATCTTCTTCATAAGGCGATGGCTGGCACAAGTGGAAAGAATAGCGATCTGGATGCGCTTCCTTGGACTGCATCAGATGATTCCAGATCACACCGTGGGGAATGTAAACGTGGGTAATGGCTTCCTGTTCCAACAGAGCCAGAAACGTAGCTTCAAAGGTGAGCTCAGTGACAAACGGCAAGCGGTGAAAGGATGCGATCGGGTATTTTTTGGCTTCAGCGTCTGGCATGACGGAACTGGCACCTATTACATCCAGCCCAAGCGACCGTGCAATGGCGATCATTTCCCTGGACTTGTCGAGATCCAAGGGAAATACCAGTAATCGCGCCTGCGGCAGACTCTCTTTAAAGCTCATCTCTTCCGTTTCCATTTTTCAGAACTGGATCTGAAATCGTATTCACCGATGCTGCTGCACCATCTCCAATATCCTGCGCGCAGAACGTTCACGCGCACCGGGCTGAATTCCAAAGAATATCTGCTCAACTTCTTTTTCTTCCACCAGCCGCGTCAGACGTTCACGTTCCTGATCGTCATCGATAAGGCGACAGGCCAATTCAATGTACTCTGTGACCGTATTGGCCGGCCGCAAGTCTTCAATCTGCAACTTATTGATAATGCCCGCATCAATTTTTAGTTCACTGTTCGTCACATGCATTACGACCAAAGGTAATCCCAGCAACATGGAATCCACCAAGCTGTTAGTACTGCCAAACGGAAACGGACTGAAATGAATCTGACAGCGGGCGACCATCCGCAGATAATCTGGATATGCCATGGAGGGATGCACGACAAAACGCTTCAGCGTCGGCGTCAACATCTTGCGGAATTTGGCAATCGACAATTTGTTCAGATTGGGGATGAAATGGTATTCCACTTCACGATGGGCCTTGGCCTGGATATCCGCAAGAACCCCGACAAATTCCGCGTTTATCTTCATGGCCGACCCGGTAATGATGATCCGTACCGGCTCACCCGGTTGCAGCGGCTTTTTCCAGTTCAGCAATTCCTTTCTGGGTGGCTGATCGAGGTGCGGCACAATACTGCTGGCGTTGTCTTCCATGGCAAACAAGGTTTCGGAAAACTGGCTACGGTCCGCCACAAACTGATTTTCAATCAGGCAATAGTCCATGACATCCGAGTGGGAGCTGGCGGGATGTCCCAACGACATGAATTGGCAGGGCGCCAGACGCAGATTGGACATGATGATGGCCGGCAACGCCATTCCCACGCTGGTATAGTAGATCGCGTGCGGCTTTATTTTGCGAACCTGCGCCACCAGGTTCTTGATGCCCGCCACCACGTCATCCTGCCATTCCAGATAGTAGTGGCTGTCAAAATGCTTCCTGGAATTGGCGTCGCTTTTCCTTTTTTCAGTCAGCCCCACCACGTAAAAGTGTTCGCGCAACGCATCGATGGTGGGGGCATAGCAACGATAGACTGCATGCGCTGAATTGAAGTATTCATTCACTACCAGCAACACCGGCTTTCCATTGCGGGGCTCCGGTTTCACCACTTGAATCTGGTCGATGCCGAAGCTGCCCATCCAATGCACCAGCATCTGGTTCAGGATTTTCTTGAAGCGGTTCCGCTCCGGAATGGTGGCATAGCTGCAATGCATCCAGGCAATACATAACCATCCCAGCATGGGGCTTTCAAACGCCTGGGGATCCAGCTGATTCATCAGCCGGGCAATCAGATCATTGCGTGCGACGTTTTCCTTGTGAGTCACGCAGAACAACGCGCCCACAGCCAGCAGCACCATCCAGACAATGTGCTGCGGATGCGATTTCAAATACTGCTCATAGGGCAGTTTTACTTCGGAATGAATGCCATGCAGCAGCAGCACTTTGTTGAAGGTCTGCCGGCTCACCACATTGGCCTTGCCACCTTCCAACGGTTCCAACAGGTTCTCGATCACATGATCGGCGGAGCCGAATCCCGACACTCCCAAAATGGACACCAGGCTGGCGTGCCCGATGGCGTACTTGTAGAAGTCACGGTCTTCAATACCGAATGCGGGGTCGCTGAATAACTGGCAAATAGCACTGGCGATGCGGGTGGCAACATAAATCACCTCCCGTTCATCATAGTTGGACAGGAAAACCAAATCGGGACGGGAACTGTGAACAGACGTGTTTGCCAACAACCACTGCAGGCATTCATGCGCTTGGGTATAACGGCGCTGAGTGACATCGGCCTCAAGCAAACGCAGTATGGTCAACGCTTCCGGCGTAGCCATAATTTCTCTTTTTCCTTAGCAGCCAAACCTTATCAGCTAAGTGAAGCAGAATATTCCGTGTTATCAACTATTTGCCAGAGACTGGACACTATGTAAGCAATATCGTCCAGAGTGAGGAAGTTGTGGAAGGGCAATCCAATCAGACGCTGATTGAGAGAATCCACTGTCGCCAGGCTATTCAAGCCGGGCCGATGGACCTGCCGGCACGCGGCAAAATGCGGATGACGGTGCAGGCCGGGGTTGTACCAGAGACGAGTCCCAATTCCCCGCTCCGCCAACTGATGCTGAACCGCTTGCACATTAACAGACAGGTGTTTGCTGAAACGAACGGGCATAGTGGAACGCGGACGGCTGCCGGGCAATGACATCAGAACATCACTTTCCGGCGGCTGATCAACAAAGGACTGCATCGCCCACAGATCGGCGTGCAGTTGCATATGGGCCTGGTAGGCCGTCTCGATGCGAGCCCGTTTCAATTGCCGGGCCGGCCAGCGCACCATCTGCGCCAATCCCACCGCGGCGTGATATTCGCTCAGCTTGCAGTTGGTTCCCTTCGAACCAACTTGACCAACACCATTCATGCCGAAATTACACATCTGACGAGCGCGGGCAATCAGATCAGCATTCGCCGACGCCAGTACGCCGCCCTCTCCAATACCGAAAGCCTTGGTGGCATGCATGCTATAGGCAACCACCAGACGTTTGCCCACTCTCTGGCTTCCCAGCGCCGGAGCGGCGTCGATCAGAACCGGCAACCCCGTTTGTTCGCTGAAACGATCCCATTGGCTAGCGGGAAGTGGACGGCCCAACGCAGCAACCGGCATGACGGCATCAATACGAGTACGCTGCAATGCTTCAAACGCAATTTCGGGGGTCAGCACCCAGCTCTGCTCGTCCACATCACAGAACACCGGCTCAAAGCCGCAGTTTTCAATGGCGTTGGCCGATGCGGGAAAAGTAAATGCGGGAACCAGCACGCGCGCGCCGGGTTTCAAACCCAGGCAAGCCAATCCCAATTCCAACGCAGCGGTGCCGGTGCTGCACAGTAGTGTATGAGCATCCTGACCAGCGAAATGCTGGGCACGCACCTGTTCATTCAGACGCAAAACCAGCGGACCAAAATTCGTATACCATCGATTGCTGTCGATCTCCCGCAGAAACGGCAGCGTCTCTTCTGCACTGGGCATATCGGGAATCAGGTAAGGAAGTTGGATCGCTTGGACTGACATAATTTCTACTCGCTTGACAACGTGCTAGGAAACGATATTCCTGGCCACGTCGAGATACTGAATGGCATTGCGGCGACTACGACCCACCGAATGCAATTCCTGATGCGCTTCATTCTTCGCCGCCAGGCAGGCTTTCACCGCCTCACGATACGTGAGCTGCAGTCGCTCCAGGCTATCTTTCACCGCCCGCAATTCGGCTTCGTCCTGGGCTCTGGGCGGAAGGTTGTTCGACATGAAACGCAAGCAAGCAGCATCCAGCAGGCGCAGCTGCTCGTAATCCTGAGCCTCGGTGGCTTTTTGCATGCGTTCGTTGAAACCATCGATTACCTGAACCAGCATGAGATCACCTTGTTGCGGGCTGGGCTGACTCTGAGAAAATACGGCTGGCTTCCTCAGAAATACCGTCCCAGCCGGTTTTGATCTGTCGTAGCAGTCCGATTACTTCGCGGACTTTTTCCGCACTGTTTTCCCGTGTAGCTTCAAACAGTTTCACCGTCATGTATTCGTACAGGCTATCCAGATTGGCGGAAACAGCGCCGCCCTTTTCATGATCCAGAAAACCCTGCAGACCACCGATGATGGTAATAGCCCGGCCAATGCTTTTGCCTTTGGCTTCGAAATCACGTCGGTCGATATAGCCCAGCGATTGCTGCAGACTATCCAGCGCGCCTTGATAAAGCATCTGAATCAGCTGGTGCGGATTGGCGTTTTCCACAGCTGTATTGCGATCTACTTTTGCGTACTGCTGGGCGCCTTTTGACATATTCATGTGTGTTTACCTGCTGAGAGAAACCTATTTTTTGCTGCGCGAAATACCGGCAATGGAATCCATTTGCTGCTGGATGTAATCACCAGTGGAATTCAGGTTGGATACGATCATGTCCAGCGATGAATACTGCCGACGCAAACGCTCCTCATAGGAAGCGATGCGGGTCTCGAGTTTTTCCCGTTGCTCATCGATGTCTTCGAGCTGGCTCATGAATGTGCTGTTACGGCTCGAGATCAGTCCGCCCGTTTTCAGCATGCCGTCGAGGGCCTTGTCCAGCTTCTTGGCTATACCATGTTCGCCACCCAGCAACTGGGCGACGTCATCAAAATTACTGGCAAGCGCCTTGTCCAGCTTGGTGGAATCCAGCTTCAAGGTACCGTCGCGCTGGGTAGTGATGCCGATCGAGGCCAACGAATTGAAGCTGCTGCCACCCAGTTCACTGACTGCATTGGTAATCGTCCGGCGCAACTGGGATTCGATGAAGCGCGTGGTGGAATCACCTGTCAGCAAGCCTGCTTCTTCAGTTTCCGGATCATATTTGGTGAGATAATCCAGTGTTTCTGCCAACGCGTTGAATTGCTCGACAAATGTCGCAAGGTTGGTTTTGATGGCTGTTTTGTCGACACCGACATTCACAGTTTCCACGACACCCGGATTGGCCTTTACCGCAGTGATGGAAACACCCTGAATCGCGTCCTTGAATACGTTGGAAGAGGAATAGACTTCGAAGCCATCGACTATCATCTTGGCATCGGTTGCAGTGCCTTTAACCTGCATATTGGCATTGACGAAAGATGACAAGCCGGCCGCATCCGTGTCATTACCGTCCGCGTCGCCAGTGACCGTCACATTGATGGCATTGGCGGCGCCGCTTTCATCCGCTGACAAAACCAGGTGAGATACCGTACCGCCCGATCCATTCGATACGGTCATGATGCTAGCCGTCACGCCTTTGTTGCCAGTGGCGTTATTGATGGCATCCCGTATGCCAGCCAGGGTGTTGTTCTGACCGCCCACAATATTGACGCTGAAGGACGATGAGCCCACCGAAATATTCATGGTGCCCGCACCCACCGCAGTGGTTGGGCCAGCGTAACTGTTTGTCGATACCAGCTTATGGGCCGATGCCAGATTTTCAATCTGGATCTGAGCGCTACCGACCGACGCAGTGCTGTCAGCGGTTACGGTAAAGGTATTGGAA